>SBBH01000041.1 GCA_005239795.1 Planctomycetales bacterium | reverse complement strand
TATATGGATTTTCCGCGTCATACGCCGGTGGCAGGACGCCTTTTTGGCGGGCCATGCGCAGCTTGCGGGCGCGAACCGGGAGCTGGAGCGCGAGGTGGCGGCGCGAAAGAGCAGCGAGTCGACCCTTTTGCTCCAGAAAGCCCGCTTCGAGCAGCTTTTCGAGAACAGCCCGATCGGCATCGTCATGCTGGACACGGATGACCGGATCGTGGCGGCCAACCGCGGTTTCGAGTGGATCTTTCAATACCGCCCCGCCGAAGTCCTCGGCCAGGCGATCAACGACGTGATCGTGCCGCCCCATCTTTTCGACGAGGCGACGCGCCTCTCGCGGGCGACGCTGGTGGGCACCAGCATCCACGTCGAGTCAATACGCCAGCGGAAAGATGGTTCGATGGTCAACGTCTACATCTACGGTTATCCCATCGTCATCGAGGGCCGCCCGGCGGGAACCTACGGCATGTACGTCGACATCACCGCCCATAAGCAGGCGCAGGAAGCGACGGTCAACGCCTTGCACGCCCTGGCGAGGACCCAGAGCGAGCTGGAGGAGGCGAACACGCGCCTTGAGAGGCTGGCGTTGACGGATCCCCTCACGGGGCTTTTCAACCGTTGGGGATTCGAGCACGCCCTCGCCAAGGAAATCCACAAGGTCCGCCAAGGGCATGCCGAAAGCCTGGTTCTCCTCATGGACCTCGACGACTTCAAGCAGATCAACGACGTTTTCGGCCACGCCGTGGGGGACGTGGTCCTGAAGGACTCGGCTCGGAAGCTGATGGGGGTCCTTCGCACGACGGATCTGGCGGCGCGGATCGGGGGGGACGAGTTCCTGGTCCTTCTGCCGGACACCAAATCCCAGGAAGGCGTCCACATCACGGAACGCATCCGCATGACGATCTCCGACAAGACGATTTCGCTCCCTTCCGGTCCTGTCACGGTCACCACCAGCATCGGCGTCATGCGCCTGATGCCGGATACCTCCTCGATCGACGAGCTCTTGAGCCGGATCCATCACATGCTCTATGGGAGCAAGCGAAGAGGGAAGAATCGCGTGACCTACGCCTGGCACCAACGGGAAGCCATCCAGGAAACGGACGTCCTGGGAGGCGTCTTGGAGAGGCTCCAGATCGAGAGTTATTTCACCTCGGTGTCCCAGCCGATCTTCCGGCTGTCGGACAGGGCAAACGTGGCCGGCGAGTTCCTGGGCCGCTCCTCGATCGAAGGGTTCGAGAAACCCGGCGATTTCTTCCGCGTCAGCATGGAAGGGAAGATCTTGACGTTGGTGGATATGCAATGCTTCCGGACATGCCTGAAAGCGGCCTTGGAGACCCACAACGGACGCCGCAAGCATCTCAACCTTTTCCCATCCACCCTCATCGACGTCACGCCGCCGCAGCTTTTGGCGAACCTTCCAGCGGATCTTCCGGCAGGCCGCATCTGCATCGAGCTCAGCGAGCAACAGATCATCGGCGATCCTTTGTACCTCTCGGAACGGGTGAAGCTTCTCAAGAAGGCGGGTCTGCTCCTGGCGATCGACGACGTGGGATTCGGCCAGAGCTGTCTGGAAAGCATCGTCGTGCTGGAACCGGATCTGGTGAAAATCGACCGGGTCTGCGTGAAGGGAATCGCGCGAGACGACGCCTTGCGCCGGCGGCTCCACCGCCTTCTGGGAATGATGAAGGGGATCGGGGTCGAGATCGTGGCGGAAGGGATCGAGGAGACCGACGACCTGGAAGTCCTGAAAGCCCTCGGCGTCGAATTCGGTCAGGGATACCTGTTGGGTCTACCGGCCTGACAGGGCCCATCAGACGAGAGCCTCCGCCACGGCGCACCAGGCGGCGGCGACATTGGCGAGCTTGTATCCCCCGCCCCCCAGCGCGAGGAGCCGGCCCTGGGCGTGCTTGTCCGCCAGGACCCGCAGGCGCTTGGCGGCGTGGCGGTGGCACTCCGGGGTAAACGCCAGATGGGCCAATGGGTCGCCGTGGAGGCTGTCGGCGCCGCACTGAAGGATGACGAGTTCTGGTTTGGCGGCGTCGACGTGCCGCTCGATCCGCTCGAACGCCTCGAAAAAGGCGGTCTCCCCGGCGTCGGGCGCAAGGGGGATGTTGAGCTTGGTCCCTTCGGCGGCTCCTTTTCCGGTTTCGTCCGCGAAACCCGTTCCTGGGAACAGGAAGTGGCCGTCCTCGTGGATGTCGCCGATCGCCAGATCGGGATCCTCCTCGAACGGATAGTAGACGCCGTCGCCGTGGTGGGCGTCGATGTCGACGTAGGCGATCCGCTGGATGTTGTGAGTCTTACGCAGGACGCGGATCGCGATGGCGATGTCGTTGAAGAGGCAGAACCCGGAGGCTGTCTCGGGGCGGGCGTGGTGGAGCCCGCCAATCGGGTTGAAGGCGCGTTTCGCGCGGCCTTCCATGATGAGGCGGACTGCTTTCAGGGTCGTGCCGACGACGGCGAGGCCCGCCTCGAAACCGCCCCGGAAGGCGGGGGTGTCGCCGCCGTCCAAAAAACCGTTCCCTTCGGCGCAGAGGCGCTTGACCCGTTCGACGTAGTCGGCGTCGTGGAAAAGGAGAAGTGTTTTCTCGTCACACGATTCGGGCGTTTCCACGGAAGTTTTGGCGTCGAGCTTGCGGGCGGTGAATTCTCGCCAGAAGGCGCCCAGGCGCGGCGCCGCGAAGGGGTGGGGTTCGGGAAAGGCATACGCCGCGAGCGCCTTGCCGTGAAAAACGCAAAATGCGTTGCTCACCGCTTCGTTCCAGGAACGATCCGATAGGCGCACCGGCGGGCGCCGGCCAGGATATGCTCGGTTCTTTCCACCGTGACCGCTGGGCCGAGCGATTTCCGAAAGACGGCCAACTCCGCCTGACAGAGCCCTTGACAGGCGGTGGCGGCGACGCAGATCGGGCAATGATTCTCGATAAGGAAGAACGCCCCCTTTTTGTCTGATTTCACTTCCGCCATGTACCCCTCGCGGGCCCGGAGGCGCGCCAAGGCGGTCACGCGCGCACGCAGGGAAGCAGGGGAGGGAATGTGGGTCTTGTAGGTGGCCGCTTGCGCGCGGGAGCGGAGCTTTAACAGGCGGGAAAGCCCCTTTTTTCCAAACGCTTTCCGAATGGCTCCAATGAGGCCGGCTGTGAGCTCCGCATGGGCGTCGGGGAAAACGGCGTCCGCCTTTCGCGTGAGACGCCAAAGGAAGGCGGGGCGCCCCCGAGGGCGCCGGACCGCCTTGCCGACAACGAGCTTTTCGCGCTTCAAGCGCTCCAATTGCAGGCGCACCGCCATTGGGGTCAAGCCGAATCGGTGCGCGAGGGAATCGGAGTCTCGAGCTCCCTCGCGCTTCAGGAGATCCAGGATCGCCCGCCGAGTCCGGATGCGCGCTATTGCCATCAATAATATTTAAACATTTTACTTTACAAAATCAACCTTTTGCGCGAGTTTCCCCAGTTTGTGCACAGATCCCTGCTCATGCCAAAGTGGCGTGATTCTATACCGGCTGGTTCCATAATAGGAGAAACCTTCCAGCCT
>SBBH01000048.1 GCA_005239795.1 Planctomycetales bacterium | reverse complement strand
GTTCGGAGGACCCCCGACATTGTTGGCGGCGATCGCCGCCAGGATTCCTTCCAGGAATCCCTCGAGCTGGCGCGCCCGGATCGGATGCTGGAGCTTGCGGACCGCCTTCGCCTCGATCTGGCGGACGCGCTCGCGGGTGACCTTGAAGATCCGCCCCACCTCCTCGAGCGTGTAGGTGTAGCCGTCCCCGAGGCCGTAGCGGAGCTTAATGATCTCGCGCTCGCGGTAGCTTAAGGTCGACAGGACCTCGTCGATCTTGTCCTTGAGCATCTCATTCGAGGCGGCGCTGATGGGGTTTTCCGCGCGGTTGTCCTCGATGAAGTCGCCGAAGTGGCTGTCCTCCGACTCCCCCACGGGCCGGTCGAGCGAGATCGGATTCTTGGCCGTGCGCAACACGCGCTGGGTCTCGTCGACCGAGATGCGGGCGTGGCGCGCGATCTCCTCGGTGGTGGGCCGGCGGCCCAGCCGCTGGGTGAGGTTCTTCGAGATGTTCCGCAGGCGGCTCATCGTCTCGATCATGTGCACCGGGATGCGGATCGTACGTGCCTGGTCCGCGATCGCGCGCGTGATGGCCTGGCGGATCCACCAGGTGGCGTAGGTGCTGAACTTGTACCCGCGCTTGTACTCGAATTTCTCGACCGCGCGCATGAGGCCGGTGTTCCCCTCCTGAATGAGGTCGAGAAAGGAAAGGCCCCTGTTGCGGTATTTCTTGGCGATCGAGACCACGAGCCTCAGGTTGCCGCTCGAGAGTTTTCGCTTAGCCAGCTCGTACTGGTCGTAGCGCTTCTCGATCAGCATCACCCGGCGCTGAAAATGGACGGCATCCTCCTGCATCTCGCGGACGACCCGCACGATCACCTCATCGGCAGTCTTCCAGTCGTTCGATCCCTTGCGCTTGCGCTTGAGTTCACGCTGGGCCTTGACCAAGGCGTCGCGCTTGTCGACCAAGTTGCGCAGGAGCGGATCGAAGTTCTTCATCTGGATGCTGATATCCTCAAGGAGGTCGACGGCCTTGTTGCGCCGGTCCCGGATCTGCTGGCGCAGGCGCGACCGCATGGTTTTACGCGTCGAGCACTTGGCGAGTTGCTCGTAGTCGGCGCGGTTCGCCTCGAGCGTTTTCTTCAAGAACTGGACCGCCCTGGGAAGCTGTTTGAGGACGCGCGCCTTACGGGATTCTCCGGCCTCGGTCACCTTGACGGTGCGGTCCACGGGAAGCCGGCCATCGACCACCTTCTGGAGGATCACCATGGCCTGCTCGATCGAAGGCTCCACCTGGAGCGTGAGCCGGCGGAAGGCCGCACGGGAGTTGTCGATGGTTTTCGCCAGCGAAAGCTCCTGTTCCCGCGTCAGGAGAGGGATCTCTCCCATCTGGACGAGGTACATCCGCACCGGGTCGTCGACCCGGCCCATGTCCTCCTCCTCGACGAAGCCGGGCTCCTCCTCCTCGAAAGGGCGGCTGGCGACCGGTTCGTCATCGGCTGCGGGGATCTGCTCTTCAACGTCGTCGACGAGGTCGATCCCCTTCTCGTCGAGAGCCATCAGGATCTCGTCGATCTTGTCGGGGCTGGAAAGGTCCTCCGGCAGGATATCGTTGACTTCCTTGTACGTGAGGTATCCCTTCGCGGCCCCCCGCGCGAGGATGATCTTCATCGCCTCTTCCATCGTGCGGGCCTGCTCCACCTTGTCCGAACGCGGCTCCTGGGTCACTCTGTCCTCCTCTCGTTAGGGGATCTGGTCGTCTGTATGCGTGTCATGCGTCCTTTCGGATCAGTTCCAAATGATTTCTCAAGGCCTCGTCCAAGGCGGGATCTGTGGGATCCCCCTTCTGAAAGCGCGGGCGGGACTCGGCCAGCGATTTTCTCTTACGCTCCTCCCGGATCCAGCGCAGGGAGTCGGCGATCCACCGCTCGCAGGCTTCCTGGTCCTCGATGTTCACGTCCACGGCCAGGACCTCGGCCCAGGCCTTGGCTTCCTCCTCGTTTTCGGCATGGGCCGCCAAGGACGAAGGGGCCGGCGCACCCTCTGAAGCACCGCGCAGGCAGGCCGCCCCCAACGGCTCGAAGCGCCCCCCCTTGAAATCGTCCGGCAACAGCTCGGCGGCGACCCGATTCGCGAAAGACGGCTCGAGAAGCAGGCGGAGCAGATCCCGCTGGACCTTTTCGCCCTTCTCCCTATGGGCGGGGCGCGCGGACCCGCGGCGGGCCTCCTCGGAAAAACGGACAGAGGAGGAACTGCGTCCCGCGCCGCGCTCGGCCTCCTGACGCACGAACGCCTCGGAAAGCCCCGAGCGTTCGGCGATCTCCTTCAAAATCATCTCCCGACGGATCGCGTCCGGCGAGGCCGCGGCCCAGTCGACGAGCTCGCGCACCACGCGCGAACGCCCCTCGGTGGCGTCCCATTCCCCGACCCCCTGGGCCATCCGGAGGCGGAAAGCCACCACCCCCTCGGCGGCGTCAAGCACCGCCTGGAAGCGGTCCCGCCCCTCTGCGGTCAAGAATTCGCAGGGGTCGAGATCCCCCGGGAGCATTGCGATCCGGAGCTCCACCCCCACGCGCGCGAAAACCGTGAGGCTCCTCAAAGCCGCGCGCACTCCTGCCGCATCGGGATCGAACAACAGCACAACCCGATCGACCTGCCGGCCCAGGATCCGCGCGTGGTCCTCGGTCAGGGCGGTCCCCAGGGTCGCCACGGTCCAGTCAATGCCGAACTGGTGCGCCATGAGGCAGTCCATGTATCCCTCGACTACGAGCGCCTGGCGTCGGGTCCCCAGTCCCTTGCGGGCCCAAGGAAGCGCGTACAGGAGTTTTCCTTTTTGAAAAACGGCGTTCTGGGCTGTGTTCAAATACTTGGGCTCGGCGTCCCCCAAGGTCCTTCCCCCGAACCCGACCACCTGCTCGCGCGCATCGAGAATCGGGAAGATCACGCGCCCCCGGAACATTTCGAAGAGGCGGCTGTCCCCCTCCTCGCGCCGGCCCACCAGGCCCGCCTTTTGAAGATCCTCGAGCGCCACGCGATCGCGCTCGGCAACCTTGACCAAACCCCCAGCCGGAGGAGCATACCCCAGATGAAAACGAGCCGCGGTCACCCCCTCCACGCCACGCCCCTTGAGATACGTCTTGGCGGGGTTCCCCACCTCCTGCCGAAGGAACTCCTCGAACCGCTCCATCGCCCAGCGGTTGACGGCCTGAATCGCTTCGCGCTCGCCGGCGCCGGGATCGTCCCCGCGAAAATCGTCGTCAGGGACGCGGATCCCGGCGCGCTCAGCCAGTTTCCTGACCGCCTCGGGGAATGTCACCCCCTCCTGCTTCATGACCCAGGTGAAGATGGTTCCGCCGGCGCCGCACCCGAAACAGTGGTAAAAATGCTTGACCGGATCCACGTGGAACGAAGGGGTCTTTTCCTGATGAAAAGGGCACAACCCCTTGAAATACCGGCCGGCCCGCTTGAGCGGGACATGGGCCGACACAGATTCGACCAGGTCCGCCGCCTGCTGGATCTGGTCAATGATCGACTCTGGAATGCGGGACAAAATAACCCCTTTCAACAAACAACCCTGAACTCTTAAGAGATGCGCCCCCTCAGCCCCCCCACAATAATTTAACCCCGAACTCTACCCCTGGTTCACTCTCATGTCAAATCAAGAGGGAACTGTTTTTATATTTATAACTTTATATAATAAAGTACTTACGTCAATTTAAGATGTCAAGTTTTTCCGTCGATGAAAAATCTCCCTGAGATCCTCACTCCCTGCGCTCAAAGTCCCGTGTATTCCCCATCATTGCACTCGGCCAATTTCCTCATGAAATCATTGTTGCCGCTGCCGATCCCGATGACATGGATCGGGGAGAAACCGCTTCAACTTCTCGAGCACCGCCGCGTGGGCGGTCCCCTCGAGCGTCTTCAGGATCTTGCGGTGATGTTGGGCGAGGGCGTTCGAGTCGATCGAGACTCGACCTCGGTTGTCGGTCTGGAGCGCCTCGGGCGGGACCTGGCGGAATTCTTTGTCGAACGATTCTAAAAGCGCCTGGATCTCGGCATCCCGCGCGGCCGCCTGCTTCTTTCGTTCCTTGCACTCTTTGGCAGTTTCCTTAGCGTGGGCATGTCGCCAAGAGGGGGCCAAGAGAGCTGCCGCCGCCCCGCAACACAGGATCAGGCGGCAGGCGGATCGCGCCATGAAAAGCCTCAAGAAGAGGACGCGAACCCGTTCGATCGCGCGCTCGCGCTCAAGAATGCTCCGGAGCCTCCCCCGCGAGGCGGCGCACATGTGTCAGGAGATCCTCCTGGCGCACCGGCTTGGCCAGATATTCCGTGGCGCCCGAGGCGAACCCCTGCAGAACGTCCGACAAGCTCGTCTTGAGAGTCACCATGATCACCGGCAAGCCACACAGGTGTATATCCATCCGGATCCGCTTACAGAGATCAATCCCGTTCAAATCCGGCAGGTTGACGTCAAGAAGCACAAGGTCCACCTTTTCCTCCCGGACGATCTCCCAGGCCAGTCTCCCCAAACGGGCGGTCCTCACTTCATATCCGGCCTGCTCAAGGGAGGTGCGCGCCCCCGCCACGAAATCAGGCTCATCATCCACCAAGAGAATCCGTCGCTTCGCGATCATGGCTCACTCTCCTTCTGAAGGAAGAGTTAGAGCAAAATGTATACCGCATGCCAAATAGAAATAAATTGATATAAAGCTAATAAATAAGTGTCTTATATAAATAAAAATCTCTAGACTTAAAATTGATTGTCCTCAAATTAGTGACACAATATTATCTAACTGTCACCCAAAAAAGACCCCTCCCCATTTCCGAGGAAGGGCCTTTCCAAAAAACACCTCTAATCTCTCCTCTTTTTCTTCTTGGGAGGCGGCTCGAAGATCGTCTCCCGTGGCAACTGCAGGAGAAGGGCATGCGTGGCGGTTGGCCAGTTGGGCGGGAGCTGAGACTCAGGGATGAGCCCTTTCCACTTGGGGTCGTTCCCTACATCCGACGGCCAGAGCGCAAAGCTCCCGTCGGAGCGTTTCAAGGATTCCATTTTCGGAATGTAGTTTTCCCAAAATTCCTTCCACGTCGGGGAATCGCAGCCGTCGCGGCTCGCCCCGAGTCCGCAAGCCAGGAAGTGCATCGTCGGAGAGGCATGGCCATCGGGAAGTTTGTCGATGTTCTTTTCCACGAAACGCTCCATCTGAGAAAAAAGCGGCTCGTCCTTCACCAAAGCTCCGCACCAAAAGGCGAAGAGGGTCGCCCCGGTCCGCCCCATCTGCCCCGATCCTCGGTAGCGGGCGCCGGCCGCGTAGGTGATCCCTCCGTTCTCATTGCAACTCTTGGCATAGGCGACCGCCTTCTTCAAGGCCAGGGAAGGCACGGGGATGTCCAAGGCGTCCATGCGCCCCAGCGCCGCCAGACACCAGTTGCCGCACGCCTGGACCTCGATGTAGTTCAGATCGTTCGGAACTCCCAGGGGACCTCCATGGCCCCATCCGCCGCTCGCCTCCTGATTGGCGGCGATCGTCTTGGCGATCTCTCCCAGAAGAGCCGGAAGCGCCCCGGGCCCCGGTGTCATCTTGCCGCCGGAAGGGCTGGAGACCTGGACGCCGGTGGAACTCAACGCGTCGGCGCCGAACTTGGCATAGAGCTCGGCCAGGAAAAGCCCGCCGAACCCCAGCGTCCAATTCTCCATCCGGCCGCCTCCTTCCCCTTGGTCGCCGCTCTTCTGGTACCGGGCGGAGCTCTCCATGGCCGCCGAAACCCCTTCCACAACCCGCTTCAGGCAATCCCGCAGGGGTTTGACATACGTCCCTTCTTGGGGGGTCGTCCCGCTGGCCACGAAAGCAAGCCCCCGGATCGACTCCTCGACGGTCCATGCCGCGCCACTCTTCTGCGCCGATTCCGAATCTTTCGAGGCGGCCAGAAAATTGAGCGCCTCCTGGATCACCGTCTCGCACTGCTTGCACTTCTTGGGGCAGGACTTCCCGTGCTTCTTCGTGCGCTCAGGCCGGACGACATATTCGTCGAGTTTTCCCTGGCGATCTACCAGAAGAGTCAGTTTGCACCTCTCCTTCGGCCCCGAGGCGATCCGCGTCAACAGGCTGATAAGCTGTGTGAACGGGGATTCGGTCGCCGACAAATTCTTGAAAAAGGCCGTCCCCAAGCCGGGGATTTTTAGCCCCACGATCTTGTCCCCCACGGCGAGCTTCCCCAAATCGGCCGGGGAGCCCGCCTCGACCTCGACGATGACGATTTGGTACTTCTCGAGAAGTCCCTTGGCGCCGATCCCCCCCAAGAGGTAAGGCTCCCCAAAAGGGATCTCGGCCGGCTTCTCCGGGGCTCCTTTCTTGCCGGCGGCGGCGCCCGGGCCGACAAAAAAAACGAGGCTGACCGCCACCGCGGCAAGCCCCGTACAAATCTCTCCGGCTCCTTCTAAGCGCACCAAGGAAAATTATACAGGATGCGCCGAAGCGCCCGCACATTCATAGGTTCTGGCCAATTCGCGCGCGTAAGCCAAGACCGCCTCGGACGTCAAAGGATCCCGAGATGCACCCCTTTCGCCGGATAGGTCGCCCCTCGGATTCCCGCCCCCCTGCCGGATCCGCGGCGTCCACCCTTCCTCCATCTCGGGAAACAGATACCGGGGCGCCGCGGGCGAAGAACCGCTCATCCCCCAGGCTTTTTTGGAGGCGGCCCCCTTCATCGCTTCCTTGAACAGGGATCCGACGAGATCCTCCCGCGTGATCCCGGCCGCCTGGCAAATCTCCTCGACCTGCCGGTACAACCGATCGTCCATCCGTACTTTGAGCGACTTCATACCCCTCTCCTTTCTCCGGCCTCTGGCCCCCCCTGCAAACGTCAGGGACCGCGTTCCGGTTCAAGGCCGTACGGTTCGGACGAACCCGGCAACCCCTGAAAACCCCATCAGGAGCGGCCGGCCGATATCCCGGGAGAGGGAGTGCGGCCTACTTTCCCTTATCGACCCAAAACTGACCTGACTTTTCCGACTTTATCGACCTTATTGAGTAACCCCGGGGGGCCCCGGCGCGCGGCCGGAGCCCCCGGGCCCCCCTTTTTGTCACCTCTAAAACGGACGCTGGCCTCGACCTCCCTCCTCAACAGGGTCCAAGGCTGGCCGGGAGGATCTTCCCCCCGGTCTCTCGCCGTTTCCCAGGAAATCGAGCGCCTGCTGGATCAACCCTTGCAGGGCCGAGAGTTCCCCAGGAAAGAATCTTCCCGAATCCTTCCACTCCCCCGTCTTGGAATCCCTGTAGCGATTCGCAATGCGGATGCTGTGATACCTCCCCTTCGCTCCCTCATTTTCCCACACCGAAAGCTGGACCCGGCCGCTCGCAAACCGCGTCAATGGCTGAGACATACCTCCCTCCTTTCATGCATTCTTTCATGCACTTTCATGACCATGCCCTGCGTTTGTGCCCTTAGGATTCGCGCAAAAATAACCTCCGCGCGGTGCCTTATTCCTTCTCGTTCTTGCCGTTCTTGGCCTCCTTGCCATCCTGGCTGTCTTTACCGTCGCTAGCAGCCGGGACAGCGGGCGCCATTCGGAACGCCTTCACCTTCGCGGCAATCTCGGCCAGGACATCCGGGTTTTCCTTGAGAGAAGCGATCGCCGCCGGTCTCCCGTGGCCGAGCTTCGTGGCCCCAAACTCATACCACGAACTCCCCGATTTTTTCACGACGCCCAAGATCTCTGCGGTATCCAGCACATCCCCCGCCCAGGAGATCCCCTGGCCGAACACCATGTCGAATTCGGCCCGGCGGAAAGGGGGCGCCACCTTGTTCTTGACCACCGTCACGCGCGTGCGGTTCCCCAGATTCTCCTCACCCACCTTCAGGCTCTGGATCCGGCGCACATCGAGCCGCACCGAGGCATAGAATTTAAGGGCCCGCCCTCCCGGGGTGGTCTCGGGGTTCCCGAACATCACGCCGATCTTCTCGCGGAGCTGGTTGATGAAGATCACAATCGTCTTCGATTGGTTGATCGCCCCCGTGAGCTTGCGCAAGGCCTGCGACATGAGCCGCGCCTGGAGCCCCATATGAGCGTCCCCCATCTCCCCTTCGATCTCGGCGGCCGGCACCAGCGCCGCCACCGAATCGATCACCACCACGTCGACGGCGTCGGAGCGCACCAGCATTTCCACGATCCCCAACGCCTGCTCGCCGGTGTCCGGCTGCGAAATCAAAAGATTCTCGAGATCCACACCGAGGCGCCGGGCATAGGCCGGGTCCAGGGCATGCTCGGCGTCGACAAAAGCGGCTACTCCCCCGGCCCGCTGGGCGTTGGCCAGAACATGCAGGGCAATCGTGGTCTTGCCGGACGATTCCGGCCCGAACACCTCGACGACGCGCCCGCGGGGAAGCCCCCCCACCCCCAGAGCC
>SBBH01000148.1 GCA_005239795.1 Planctomycetales bacterium | reverse complement strand
CCCTTGAGAATGAGCCTGCCAACAGGGGTCGCGCCTTTACACGAGCTTGTGAAGCGTTTACGCTACTTCTGGGTTCTACGAATAGATCGCAGGGAGGTTCCGATGAAAATCTCGAAGATGGCGATGGGTCTTGTGGGCCTGGCGGCGTGTGTCGGGCTCGCGATCGCGGCGGAGATGGGCAAGTCGGACAAAAAGATGACGCCCGAGCAGGAAGCGATGATGCAAAAGTGCATGGAGGCCGGGAAGCCCGGCGCCGGGCACAAGGTCCTGGAGGGGATGGTCGGAAGCTGGAGCCACACGGTGAAGATGTGGATGGAGCCAAACGGTCAGCCGGACATCTCCAAGGGGACGAGCGAGATCCGCTGGATCCTGGGCGGGCGCTTTTTGGAACACAAGGTGACCGGGATGGCGATGAATCAGCCGTTCGAAGGGCTGGGGATCATCGGCTTCGACAACGTGACGCAGGAATACCAAGGAATCTGGACCGACTCGATGTCGACAGCGATGATGATGGGGACCGGGACGTACGACGCCGCCACGAAGACGATCAATGACAAAGGGACGTTCAGCTGTCCAATGGTGGGAAAGAAATGCGCCTACCGCTCAACGACGCGCCTGGTCGATAAGGACCATTTCACCTTCGAATTCTTTTGCGCCGGCCCGGAGGGGAAAGAGATGCGAATGATGGAGATCCAGTACGTCCGGAGCAAGGGCAAGTCACAGTAGGTCAAGCGAGGTGAATCCGCCCCCCCCTTCCCCCCGCGCGGGGGAAGGGAGGATTTTTTTGAAGGGCTGGATCAGACTCCAACGACCGCGAAACCCATCATGCGGGCCGCTTGGGCAAGCTGACGATCATGTGTGGCGAACGTGAGGTCCTCCCCTTTTAGGTCGCGCCAATACAGAGCCGTGGCAAGATGGATGGCGTCCAGCGTGCCCAGCGGGGTTGGGAACGGTTCGGAAGCCCGCCTCAAAACCGCGCGGTCGAGCGCCACCAATTGGACATCCGTGAATATCTCCACCATTTTTTCACGAAAAATCTCAAAGCTCCCCATCGGGATCCGTCCGACATGGCGCATGCGATCAAGCGCTCGAAAGCTTTCAACTTCGGACAGGTCGCTGGCGACGACTTTCTCGAAATCACGCCACTCCGAAACAGGACCGCGTTCCCCCAGAATCACCCGAAGAATCACTGACGCATCGGCGTAGACCTTCAAAACCGATCCCGGTTCCGGTCTTCCAAAAGAATGGTGAGACTGTCGGGCGAGCCGGGCGGCAAGGGGGGAGGGAGGACGATGGACCCCCACTTCCGCGTCGCCGGACGGACGGTCAACCGATACCCCTTGACTTCCGTGTGAGGAACAATCTCGGCGATCGGATGATCCCGGTCCAGGAGGGTGATGGAATATCCCTTGCGGACCTCCTTGAGGTAGCGCCCCATATGCGCCTTGAATTGGGCGATCCGGACGCCGGCTCTTTGTCCCTTCCTTTTATTCATGACCATATGATGACCATCATTGGTCAACTTGTCAAGGAATCACCAAACCTCTCGCATCCCCGCCGTTATCGAGCCCCGTCCTTCTTCCCCGTCCGGTTCCGGTTGTACGCACCGATCGATTTTAAGTCCTTCTCGATCCGGCGGGCGGCTTTGCGTTCGCTTGCGCGCAGATCCTTGAGGCCACGCACGGCGGCCGAGACCTCTTCAAGCCACGCCAAAACCTCCGGATCGTCGACGAACGTCCAGGTATGGGTCCCCTCCCGCGTCGTGAGGGCCTGGAAAAGCGCGCCGAATCGAACCGCGCGCGTCGTGGCTGGCTCCTCGGAATCTCCCTCGGCCGCGTCCGCGCCCTCTTCCGTTCCCTCACCCACCTCGTACCCTGCTCGCCCCGGGCCCGGCGCGGGAACGCCTTCGTCCAATGCCAAAAGGGACTTCAGAAGAGCCAGCGCCGCCTGGCGCACCTCGGGCGCGTCGTCCCTCAACATCCGCCCCGCCTCGCGGATCTGCATCTCCACCGGGTATTCCCCCAGAAGATCCAAACTGGCAAGGCGCAGATTCTCATCGTCATGGCGCAGTCCCACAACGATGTCAGCCTCATCCTGAAAGAGATCTGCCAGCGACCGGGTCTGCCGATACTGCCGATCCAGAGGAGCATCGGCCACCTCCAAGTCGAAAACGACACGATCTGATGAAACGCCGTCGGTGACGCGGATCTCAAGTTCCTTGTGGAGGCCCGCCTGAGACAGCGTGGGAATCCACTCGAAGCGCCCCGTGTTGGCATCAAGCCTGGCACCTTCCGGAAGATTCTTCGCGTCATACAGCAGGTGATCCCCGTCGGGGTCGAACGCCCAGGCGGTGAAGCGGATCGGCTCCCCTTCGGCGCCGCCGGCCGGGACGGCTCCGAAAGCCATCTTCGGTCCGGCATTGGATGACCCGCGCCCGCCTTTCACGTCGATCCGCACCGATTCCTCGTGAAGGAGGGCGCGGCCGCCTGTGCGCCCGTAATGGCGCCAGACCTCCGCCGGGCCCATCCGCCGCATCGAACCCACCTCCTCCCGGAGGGATTTTACCAAGCCCTCCCCCGACAGGGTGTCGGAGGGCGCCGGCTCGAGAAGCGCGAAAGCGATCTCATAGGCGCCGCGCTGGTCCGGCCGCGGCGTCCAGGTGAACATGCCATCCGCAAACGCAGCCCCCTCCGGAAGGTCTAGAGGCTCAAAAACAACTGCTCCCGAAGGGGCCTCTGTCTGGCAGGCGACGGGGAACGCCAGGGGCGAACCTGCCGTCGTACTGAAGCGCTTCGCGGGAATCTTGAATTCTGGCCGGGCAAATGGCAAAACCTTCACTTCCCAGGTGGCGCCTCCCGTCAGGAGCCCGGCGTCGCGGCGCATGCGCGCCGTCAGGTAGTTCATCTGGCAGGAGACGGTATGGCGCCCGGGTGTCAGACTCTTGCCGGCGAGCGTGAAATCGGCTTCCCCCTTCCGGCCGACCTTCCCTTCCGCGACACGCTGGCCGTCCACGTACCACCCCAGTTCCCAGACATCGGGAGGCCCCTTCCCCTTGAGCCGTTCGAGAGCCTCCGCCGCGAGGTGCACGGCCCGGATCGAAAACTCAAGCTGTCCGTCGGAGAAGACTATGCGGCGGAAGGTTTTTGGAAACGCCTCATCGATTGGCGAGACGAACCGGTAAAAGCGCTTCTCCATTTCCTCCGCGCAGACCTCGCAGAAGGAAGAGACATCGGAATCCCTCATCCGGCAATTCGCCTTGGGCCGCCAGACCCCTTTGACGTGGTAGTACCCTCCTTCGAACGTCCCCACGCGCTTCTCCGGCACCGGCCCCTCCTTGGGGGCTTTGCGACCGCGGAAGATCTCCTCCGGGATGTTCCAGTAGTGCCACTTCACGCGCAAGGGATCCGATTCCAGAGTCGTGTTCACGTACTCTTCGGCCCTCACCGCGGACCGACGCTTTTCGACTGCCTCCTCCGAGTACTCGTCGGCCAAGTTTGCCAAAGCATGCCCCATTTCGTGGATCACCGTGCCATCCACGCCGGTTTTCACCAGCGTGATGTGCCCCCCGCCCCCCGTGGAACGCCCGGTCGCGGTGTTGGCCATCACCACCGTGAGATCGGCGTCCCGCGCCAGTTGGGCATAGGGAAGGGCGGCGCTTCCGGACGAAGTCAGAATTCCCTTCCGGTCCAACTCCGTTCCGAAAACCGTCCGCTCGGGTTTCTCGCTCGGGATCCCCGATTCCTTCCCGATGACGTCGACGCGATGAAAATTGAGGTAGTGCGCGTACAGGTTGAAGGGCGAGACACGCTCCGCAAACTGCTGGGCCAGATTCTTGCACAGCCGGCGGTATTCGTCGAGATCCTTCTCGGCCCAGCCGTCCCCCAGGATGACGACGTCGAGACGCTTGGCGGAATCCCCCGTGTCGACGATCGTCTCGATGCCGGCGACCCCCATCTCCCGGCAGAGGCGATCTTTCTCGCGGGTCTCTTCTGCAATGCGCCTGCGTTTCTCTTCCCGCTCTAGTTTGGACCGGTCCTTGGCCAGGCGCTCGAGCTCTTCGGGCGCGGGCCGGTTTTCCTGCCGGTCGGCGGCGCGGCGCGCCTGCTCGATCAGCGCCTCCTTTTGCCCCTCGAAAAAGGCGGCGGCCTCCACAGGGTCCTTCGGCTCGAGGCGAGGGTGCCCCCCCGGGCGAGGGGCGGCCGAGGCGGCCCCAGCCGCGAGCAGAATGCCGAAGATTGCTAAGAACAGGTTCTTCAGAAAAATCTCATTTGCGAAAAGACTACTGGCTCGGGGACTCTTCAGCGACAGGGTGGGTGCGGTCCTTTTCCCACTCGGCGAGAATCTCGGGCGTGATGTCGTTGGTGGGGTAATTCCCCGAGAAGCAGGCGTTGCAGAACTGCCGGAGCTCGGGATTCCCCTGCTGGACGGAGTGGATCATCCCCTCCATCGTCTGGTAGATAACCGAGTCCGCCCCGATGATCCAGGCGATCTCCTCGGGGCTCTTGTCCCGCGCGATGAACTCGTTGCGCGTCGACATGTCGATCCCGTAGAGGCACGGATATTTGATGGGGGGGGAGTAGGAGGCCAGGTGCACCGTCCTGGCACCCGCCGTCCGGGCGAGCTTCACCAGGGCCTTCGCGGTGTTCCCCCGCACGATCGAATCGTCCACGAGAAGCACATCCTTCCCCTCGAACTCCACCTGGATCGGGTTCAGCTTGTAGCGGATCGAGCGCTGGCGGGCGGCCTGGTCCGGCATGATGAAGGTCCGTCCGATGTAGCGGTTCTTGACGAGCCCCTCGCGGTAGGGAAGCCCCAGGGCCCGCGCCATCGCCGTCGCGGCGGGCCGCGACGACTCCGGCACCGGGATGACGACATCGGCATGGCGGCCGGTCTTTTTCCAGATCTCGGCGAGCTCCTCCCCCATCCGAAGACGGCTTTTGTAAACAGACGCCTTGTCCAGAAACGAGTCGGGGCGCGCAAAATAGACCCATTCGAAGATGCAGGGGTGGTGGTCCCCAGGGACGACCTGGGCCGAATGAACGCGCCGCTGGTTGTCGATAAAAATCGCCTCCCCCGCCTTGAGGTTGCGGCCCTGGTGGTAGTCCAAAAGGTCGAGCGCCACGCTCTCGGAGGTGACGCAGTACGCCTTCTGGCCGTTCCCGAGGTCGCGCTCCCCGATGATCAAGGGCTTGATCCCATACGGGTCGCGGAAGGCGAAAAGCCCCTGACCGGCGATCATCCCGACCACAGAATAAGACCCCTTGGCTCGGGCGAAGACCCCCTTCACGGCCGCAAAGACGTCCTCGGGCGTCAAAAGCCGCTGGCCACGCTTCAAGAGCTCGAGGCCAAAGACATGCAGGAGCGCCTCGACATCGCAGTTCGAATCGATGTGGCAGAAATCCTTCGAGACGAGCTCACGCTTCAAGTCGTGGTAGTTTGTGACGTTCCCGTTGTGGACCATCGCGATCCCAAACGGCGAGGGGATCAGGAACGGCTGGGCGTCCTGCACCCCGCCGCACCCCACCGTCGGGTAGCGCACATGGCCGATCCCCAGGGGGCCGGTCAGGCCCGCCACGACCTGCGGCATAAAGACTTCCTGGACAAGCCCTTCCGCCTTGTGAAGATGGAACTGGCTGTCGAAGGTGGCGATCCCGGCGGCATCCTGGCCGCGGTGCTGGATTGCGATCAGGCCATCGTAGATCTCACCGACGACATTCCCGGACCCAAAGAGCCCGACGATCCCACACATCTAAAGAGATTCTAACCTGCAGCCCTATAAGCCAAAAGAAGTTTAGGCTAGCTGGTTTGGTGTTTGCCTTTTGGCGTTTGGTGTTTCTCCTCCCGAGGCACTTCTTCCCAGCGGAATTCGCTGGGGTCGTTCGCTTCCTCCCCCTGCACGGTGAACCAATGCAAGAGCCCCTGCGCATGCGAATCGTAGGGAAACGTCCCGGAGGCATCATACAGCGCCGCCGTCAGAGCATAGCGGCCGGGGGGGAACGTCAGATGCGCCACAGTCAAGGCTGTGCGCCGCGGCCCGGGACGCGCACCGTCCCGGATCAGCCTCCCCTTCGAGGACTGCCTCATGAAAAACGCCCCATCCTGGCGGTGGACGAGGATTTCGAAAACGGCGTCCTGGACAGCCCCTTCGGGGGAGGTCCAGTCGATGACGGCGCGCAGGGGGGCGCCGCTCACCAGAACGTCGAGCGGACTTCCGGCGCCGTCCTCCAGGGAGACCTTCTCGATCCACGGGATCTTCAGGCCCTGCGGCGCCAGGCGTCCCCCCGCGCCCGACGCCCCTTGAGACGCCAGATATTGCCCGATGACGGCGGCCGGTTCCCCCTCCGCGGCGACGCGCCCCCCGGCCAGACAGACGACGCGCGAGCAGATCTGAAAGATCACCCTCAGATCGTGCGAGGCGACGACGACGGCCGTCCCTGCCTTGAGATAAGCCCTGATTCGTTCGAGGCATTGCCGTTCGAACGACGCGTCCCCGATGGACAAGACCTCGTCCACAAGAAGCACGTCAGGGCGCTTCGCCGTCGCGAGGGCGAACCCCAGCCGCAGAGACATCCCCGCCGAATAGGTCTGCAAGGGATGCTCGAAGGCCGCGCCGAGCCCCGAAAAATCCCGGACCTCCTCCACAATCGACGGAATGTCGCACGCTGGGAATCCCATCAGGCGCGCGCCGACCGCGGCATTCTCGCGCCCTGGGGCCTCACGGCTGAAAAAAGCCGCCAGGTCCAAAACGGCTGTGACGCGCCCCTCTGCCGTCACGCGCCCAGCGGCGGGAGCTGCGATCCCTCCCAGAACCTTAAGGAGCGTGCTCTTCCCCGAGCCGTTCGCCCCCACCACCCCCAGGCACTCGCCGGCGGCGGCGCCGAAGCTGACGTCGCGCAGGGCCCACGTCCCGTCAGAGCCCGGACGGTTTGTCCAGGCGGCGCGTAGGCGCGCCATAGGCGAAGCGCGAGCGCCGTACCATTTCGAGACCCCCTCGGCCTGGATCGCCGGCGTCACAGTTCGTCCGCAAAATGCGGCGCCAGGCGCCGGAAGACGCACCCTCCCAGCGCGCCCAAAACAACAGCCCAAGCGGCGAGAATCGCCAGGTCCCCCGCCGCGGGACCCACTCCCCGCCACAAGAGGTCCCGGTACAGCGACGCCAGTGGCGCAAGCGGGTTCGCGCCATAGAGCCCCCACATCCACGCCGGGACGCTTTCCCACGGATAGAGGATCGGGCTCAGATAGAACCAGCCCGGGAGCGCCAGCGTCACGAGCGGCCCCAGATCCCTCAGGAAGACGTGCAGGGAGCTCAAGAGCAGGGCCGCCCCCCCGGCGAAGGCGGTCTGCAACACGAGAACCAGCAAGAGCCAGGCAAAACCACCGGGGCCCGCCAAGGGTCCAAGCCACGGTAGGGCCAGTCCCATGAGAATGATCTCGAGGAGAAGGCTGGTCCCCACCACGTGAAGAGGAAAGAGTGCCAGCGGCACGCGGGCGTTCTTGACAAGCACGGCGTTTTCGGCGAGGGAAGTGACGGCCCGGCGCAGGGCCTCCTGGACCTGAAGCCAGGGGAGGACGCCGCACAGAACCGGAAGCCACAGCGCCGGCTCCCCTCCCGAACCGGAAAAGCGCACTCGAAAAACCGACCCGGCGATCCCCGCCGAGGCGATGACGGTCGCGATCGGCAACACCAGGCTCCACCCGGGGAAGATCGATCCGCGGTAGCGCCCTTTCAGGTCCCGCAGGACGAGGAGCCCCGTGAGAGACAGGGCTTGGCGCGCCGTCATGCTTTAGGATAACGCGCGGTCGCCGTCGCCCGCATCCCGCCGCGCGCGTTGAAATCGCCTTTCACCACGGCCCACGCCGGGCGCGCCGCGCGCACGATATCCGCGAGGATCCGGTTCACGGCGTTTTCATAGAAGATCCCCAGATCGCGGTAGGCCAGGAGGTACTCCTTGAAGGATTTGAGCTCGAGGCAGGCCCTTTTAGGCATGTAGGTGACGGTCACCACGCCGAAATCGGGAAGCCCTGTCTTGGGGCAGACCGACGTGAACTCCGTCGTCTCGATCGTGATCTCGTAGCGCGGGAACTGGTTCTCCCAGGTCTCGATCGCGGGGAGCTTCGCCTGGACCCCCGCGCGGGCGTGCGCGTCGGTGTAACCGTGGCGGGTTGAACCGACCCCTTTTTTGCGAATCACACCTTCATCATAAATCCAAAACGGAAAATCCTAAATCCTAAACAAATTCGAAGCACAAAACAGAAATGACAAAACAGAGCCTATTCACAACAGGTTTCGAATTTATACAAAGCACAGTCCGAACGCCACAGGCGTATAATGCGACGACTTGCCCGGTGGTGTAACGGTAACACATGAGGTTTTGGTCCTCAGATTCCAGGTTCGAATCCTGGCCGGGCAACCACTTTGATATCTCCCACAGCGCGGTTCTCTGGTTAGCGAGCAAGCTCAGCAGCCGTCAATTCCGGCCAGGGGGCCTGCGGGCCTGGGTTCGTAACAACGCGACAGTCCGCTTCGTCCTCGAAGCGGTCGAGCAAGCGGTCCCGATCCCATGAGGGGTCGGGACCGCTTTGTCGTTTCGGGCCTGACCTTCCTGCCGGAGAAAGGGGGATGCCGCCGGACGCCCATAAGGGGCGCTTGGTGTTGATTCCCACCACACGCGTGAGGATCCGGTAGCTCTCGAACTCAATCCTCAAGGCTCGCAAACCGTCCAAGGCGATCTATTCCTTCCCCTTCGTTTTCATGTTCATGAAGCGCGCTAAATCCCGCGCCAGCTCTTCGGCCGTGAGGGCCCGCGCCGTGGCGCTGGCGGCGTTGAAATAATAGGGAGTCTTGCACTGTTTGCAGCGCCAGAGGGAATCGGAACCTTCCTGGCCCGTCAGGAGCTCAAGGGCCCCCTTTTCCCCACGGACGCAAGCGCACCCGGAGGCGGCGGGCGGGACGGGCAGAGAAGCGGGGGGCGGCACAGGAGGCTCGGCCGAGGCAGGAGGGGCGGCGCTCTTGCGGCGCATGGCCAGAGACACAAGGATCACTCCCGTCGCAGCGACCAACAGGGCGAGGAATGCCACGCCGTCCATGGGTGCTCTCCCTCCCGGGCCGGAAGTATACAGAGGAATCCTCGATTGCGGCGGTGTTCCGGCGTCCGGATAATCGGCCGTCATCATGCCCCTTCTCGACGGCCAGGGCCGCCTCTTCGGGCGGCTGAACCTCCTCGACCTCTCGGCGGGGGCTCTCCTGGGGGCCGCGGCCATTGCGGGCTACCTCGCCCTCGCCCGCCCCGCCAACCTGCGCCACGCGCTCCACGACGAGGCGCGGCTGGAGGCCTTCCGGGTCGAAGTGCTCCCCGACCGCCCCTTCCTCCTGGAGGACCGGGCGGAACCGCTCGAGCCTCCGGCCGCCTGATTCATTTGAAATGCGTCGTGGCCCCCGAGCCGCTCGACCTCTGGATTTAAAAAAACCTGCGGGCGCGCTGGCGGAAGCGGCTATAATGCGTCCCGCTTGAAGTTCAAATTCCACTGGGGGAATGCCTTTTTCCTGTCGGCAGTGCATCTCTTCGCAGTCCTCGCCGTCGTCTATATGATCTGCGTCCGGTTCTCCGGACTGACACTCCTCCTGGCCAGCGTCCTTTTCGCCTGCTGTGGGGTGTCGATTACCGGCGGATACCACCGCCTCTTCGCGCACCTCGCCTACCGCGCCCGCTGGCCCTTGCGGCTCTTCTACCTTCTCTTCGGCGCGGCCTCGGTCCAGAATAGCGCCTTGGCGTGGTGTTCAGACCACCGGCGCCACCACCGGCACACCGACGAAGCGGAAGACCCCTACAACATCCGGCGGGGGTTCTGGTGGGCGCACATCGGCTGGGTCCTTTTCAAGGAGACCGGGCGGGCCGGCCCCGAAAACGTGGCGGACCTCGAGCGGGATCCTCTCCTGCGCTTCCAGCATCGTCACTACTACTCCTTGGCAACCAGCGTGGCGCTTCTTCTTCCCGTCGCGACGGCCTCGCTTTGGGGCGACGCCTTCGGAGGGATGCTGGTGGCCTGCTTCCTGAGGCTCGCCCTCCAGTACCACGCCACCTTCGCCATCAATTCCGTGGCTCACTGGATCGGGAGCCAGCCGTTCGGCAGCGCGGTGTCGGCCCGGGACAGCGCCCTCACGGCCTTCGTGACGCTGGGCGAGGGGTACCACAATTTCCACCACCGCTTTCCGTCCGACTACCGGAACGGCCACGCTCCCCACCACTTCGATCCGACCAAATGGTGGATCTGGACGATGCACCGCGCGCGGCTCGCCTCGAACCTCAAGCGCACCCCTCCCCAACTGCTTTCAAGCGGCAACGGCCATTAGAGCGGCTACTCCTCCGTTTGCGCTTGGCCGGTTTCCTCAGCCTCTTCGGTCTCTCCGACTTCTTCGGCCCCGACCTTGGGAGCAGGCCGCTTCGGACGGATTCCCTGAAGGCCTAGGTTGATCGTGTTCAAGATCGCCGTCTCGGTCACGGTGAGTCCGTCTTCCTCGCTGCGGGCATAGTAGGCAGTCTGGACTTCCTTCAAAGTGGGCAAGGCCGCCTCTCCTGCATTGACGAGCGCGGCGACGGCGCTTTCCCGGACCAGGACGTTCTCCTCAAAATTGACCACGCGCGAAAGAAGCGCAGGGATAGCTCCCTCCAGGCCCGATTCCTTCTCGGCCAACGCCTGCGCCGCATCCCAGCGGACATCGCTGGCGTTCACGCTTAAAAGCGAACCGTAATCAAGCGCCTCCATGAGATACGGAAGCCCCGCGTCTCCCATCCGAGCCAGGGCCGAGAGCACCGCCTTGCGTATCCCGGGGTTCGGATGTACCGCATGGACCCCGAGAGCGGGAGCTGCGTTGGCCGCCTCCATCCCTAAAAGCCCAAGCGCCTCGGCGTAGACAGCGTGGAGCCCCAGTTGGGACTCCTCCTCAGGGAAGGCTGACCAGGCCTCGATAAGTTCCTCAACAGAAAGGGTTTGGGCCATCTCCTCGGCGCTTCCCGACGGACGAGGCCACTCTTCCCCTTCCAGGAATTTTTCCGACTGGCCTACGGCGGCGCTTGGCGAACTTGACGAAGCAGAGTCTGAATCAAGGGCGACCCCGACCAGAATGGCTCCCCCCGAAACCAGGACAGATGTGACAATCCAAGCGGTCGTCTTTTCCATAACTCTTGATTTTCCCCCAAGTTCCCATTATACTCCCCTCCTCAATTTTCCGGGACTGTCTCCGGAACCCCTGGATCACAACGATGACGCCACGCCCGCCCCCCCTTCCGGAGCCGGTCGCCCCTGATCAACAGTCATGGGCCACGCGCGCGCGGCGGCTGTTTTTCGGCGCCCCCCGGAACCTTGCCGACCGCTTACTGTTTCACAAACTGACGCTCGTCCCGTTCCTAGCTTGGGTCGGGCTAGGGGCCGACCCCCTGTCATCCTCTGCCTACGGCCCCGAGGAGGCGTTCCGGACGCTGGGGACGCACACCTACATGGCGCTGGCGCTGGCCGTCGCCATGGCGGCGACGGTCTTCGTGATCTCGGCCGCCTACAGCCGCCTCATCGAGGAATTCCCCCACGGCGGAGGAGGATATGTCGTCGCCACGAGCCTCCTGGGACCGCGCACGGGGGTCATCTCCGGGTGCGCCCTCCTCGTGGACTACGTCCTCACGATCGCGGTCTCGATCGCCGCCGCCGGCGACGCTCTCTTCAGTTTTCTCCCTATGGCCTGGCACGGCTTGAAGCTGCCCGTCGAGGCCGCGACGCTCGCGGGCCTGACGATCCTCAACATCCGCGGCGTGCGCGAGTCGGTCCTGTCGCTGACGCCGATCTTCGTGCTGTTTCTCCTGACGCACGCCGTCTTGATCGGCGGCGGGCTGCTCATGCACGCGCCGGAACTCCCAGCCACGGCCGCCTCTGTCAAAAGCGGCTTCAACGAAGGCCTGTCGACGCTGGGGATAGGCGGAATGCTGCTTCTGCTCCTGCACGCCTATTCGCTGGGGGGTGGGACCTACACCGGGATCGAAGCGATCTCGAACGGCCTGGCGGTCCTGCGCGAACCCAAGGTCGCCAACGCCAAGCGCACGATGGCCTACATGGCCGTCTCGCTCGCTTTGACCGCCTCGGGCCTGATGTTGTGCTATCTCCTCTGGCACGTCATGCCGGAGCCCGGCAAGACGATGAACGCGGTCCTGGCGGAGAGTTTCGCGAGCGAGACTTTTCTCGGGAAGCCTTTCGTAATCCTCACGTTGCTCACGGAAGGAGCCCTGCTCATCGTCGCGGCGCAGGCAGGGTTCCTGGACGGCCCCCGGGTCCTGGCCAATATGGCGGTCGACTCCTGGGTGCCGCGCCGGTTCGCGGCCCTTTCCGAAAGGTTCACGACACGCAATGGGATCCTCCTCATGGGGGCGGCGGGGCTGAGCGCCCTCCTCTACACGGGCGGCTCCGTCCACCAGATCGTCGTGATGTACAGCATCAACGTGTTCCTCACCTTCTCCCTGTCGCTCTTTGGGATGTCCTGGTCGCGCCGCCCGGGGGGGGCCGCGCGACCCGGCGGCCGCCGGCACTTCGCCCTCTTCACCTCCGGCTTTCTTCTGTGCGCGACGATTCTCCTCGTGATCGTCGTCGAGAAATTCGGCGAGGGGGGATGGATGACGCTCCTCGTGACCGGGGGACTGGTCGTCCTCTGCTTCCTGATCCGCGGCCGCTACGAGACCGTACGGCGAAAATTCGCCAAGCTCTCGCGGGAGCTCGAGGAGATTCCGGAAGTCGCCGTGGGGGCGGCCAAACCCGTCGACCCCGCCCAGCCCACCGCCGCGGTGCTCGTGGGCGCCTACGACGGTCTGGGCCTGCACACGACCTTCAACATCTTCCGGACCTTCCCGGGGCATTTCAAAAACCTCGTCTTCATCTCTGTGGGCGTCATCGACTCGGGCGTCTTCAAGGGGGAACAAGCGATCGAATCCCTGCGCAAGGAGACCGACGAGACCCTGCGGCGCTACGTGGAACTGGCACAGCGCCTGGGGATCCCCGCCACCAGCCGCCAGACCGTTGGCACCGACGCCGTCGAAGAATGCGAAAAACTCTGCCTGGCGGTTGCGAAGGAATTCCCGCGCGTCACCTTCTTCTCCGGCCAGATCATCTTCCAGCGCGAGCGCTGGTACCACCGATTCCTGCACAACGAGACCGCCTTCTCCATCCAGAAACGCCTGCAGTGGGCGGGGCTCACCATGGTGATCCTCCCGGCGCGGGTGCGTTAGGATTCGCGCAAAAATAACTATAGAAGTTATTTCCGTGCGGCGCCTTACAATACCCCTGTTTTCGGGCGCGTCGCCTGGCGGCGCCGCGACAAGAGAGCCCAGAAAGGAAAGGAACGTTTATGAGCGAGCAGATTCAGACGCCGATCCGCGTGGGGCAGACGGTTCCCGACTTCACGCTGGACGCTTTCGACCCCGCCAAGGGGGATTTCGCCCAGGTCACGCTCGAAGGGATCAAGAAGACGAAGAAATGGACAGTCCTCTTCTTCTATCCCGCCGACTACACGTTCGTCTGCCCCACGGAGCTGGCGGACCTGGCGGCCAAACACGAGGAGCTCAAAAAAGCCGGCGCGGAGGTCATCTCGATCTCCACCGACACCAAATTCGTCCACATGGCCTGGCACCGCGAAGAGAAGCTCATGAAGGATGTCAAATACCTGATGGGCGCCGACCCCACGGGCAAGGTCTCGCGTCTCTTCGGCGTCTACGACGAGGGGACGGGGCTCGCCTTGCGCGGGACGTTCATCATCAACCCGCAGGGGAAGCTCGTCGGCTCCGAGGTCAACTTCTACAACTTCGGCAGGAACGCCGAGGAGCTCTCCCGCAAGGTCAAGGCGAACGCCTATCTGGCGGAGCACCCCGACGAGGCTTGCCCGGCCAACTGGTCGGAAGGATCGAAGACCTTAAAACCCGGCGCCAATCTGGTCGGCCGCGTCGGAGACACCCTGGGCGGTTCGGCCAAAAAAGCCGTGAAGTAAAAGACCCCACCCGGAAGGGGCGAGGTCTTTGACTACATGATGCCGAGTTCGAGCTTCGCGGCCTCGCTCATTTTCTCGGGGGTCCAGGGGGGATCCCAGACGACCTCGACCTTGGCCGAGGCCACGCCCGGCACCGTCTTGACCTTCCCCTCCACCTCCGGAGGGAGCGAGGCGGCGGCGGGGCAGTTGGGGCTGGTGAGGGTCATCTTGACCGCGGCGGCTCTATCGGCCGACACGGCGATGTCATAGACGAGCCCCAGCTCCCAGATATTGACCGGGATTTCAGGGTCGTAGCAGGTTTTGATCGCCTCGATGATCCCTGTTTTAAGCTTCTCCGGGTCTCCGGCTCCCGCTCCGCCGGCGGCTGCCTCGGGGGGTTGGGATTTTGGATCGGGGATTTTGGATTCGGGACTTTCCATAGTGTTCACTCCGTGGTCACGGCCCCCTTGTCTCCTTTAAGCGCCGCCTGGAACGTGTGCCAGGCCAAGGTCGCGCATTTGACGCGCATCGGGAAGTCAGAGACGCGCGCGAAAACCGCGAGCTTCCCCAGCGCTTCCGGGTCGGGCGCGCCCTTTCCCGTCAGCATCCCGTGAAACTCCGCAAAGAGACGATCCGCCTCGGCGCGCGGCTTTCCCCGCAGGGCCTCCGTCATGACGGAAGCCGACGCCGTCGAAATGGCGCATCCGGCCCCCTGGAAGGCGATCTCCTTCACCGCGGCGCCGTCGGCGCTGAGAGTCACGTAGACGTCCACCTTGTCGCCACAGAGAGGGTTGAACCCCTCGGCCTTCCGGGCCCCTTCGAGCTTGCGGAAGTTGCGGGGATTGCGGCTGTGGTCTAGGATCGTCTCCTGGTAGAGCTCGCGCAGGTCGCTCATGCGAGTGCTCCCGTTGCGGCCGGCAGATGGCTTTTCAGGGTCTCCTCCAATCGCGCGCGAAGCGGCGCCGGCTCGATCCGCCCGATCACCTCTTCGGCGAAGGCGAGGATCACGAGATTGCGCGCCTCGGCGAGGCCGATCCCGCGCGAGCGCAAGTAGAATACCGCTTCCTCGTCGAGCTGCCCCACCGTCGCGCCGTGGGAGCATTTCACGTCGTCGGCGTCGATCTGGAGCTGGGGATTGGTGCTGACGAGCGCCTCTTCCGAGAGGAGCAGGTTCCGGCTCGCCTGGCGGGCGTCCGTCTTCTGGGCGCCGGGGCGCACGGTGATGCGGCCGTTGAAGACGCCCGTGGAGGAGCCGTCCAGAACCCCCTTGTAGAGTTCGCGGCTTGAGGTGTGCGGCGCCGCGTGGTCGATCGACGTATGGTTGTCGACGTGCTCAGAAAGCCGCGTCAGGAAGAGGCCGTCCAAGGTGCATCCCGCCCCCTCGCCGCCCAGGAGGACCGATAGATCGTTCCGAACGAAGCGGGAATCGACCGACGCGACGCGGGAGGTGAATTGGGCGCCACGGGCCAGGCGCGCACCGCAGCAGGAAACATGGAAAGCGCCCGCCCCCTCCTGCTGAAGGAGCGTATGCGTGAAAACAGCACTTTCTGAAAGCGAAATCTCGACCGCGGCGTTCACAAGGCGCGTGGGGCCTTCCGCTTCTCCTGCCGGGCTGGGAAGCCCGATGTGGCTCGAGACGACCTGCGCCTGACCCCCCTCCTCCACCAGGAGGAATGTCCGGGGATGGATTGCCAGGGGACGCGGATCCGGTCCCGGCCCCGTTAAGGAAACGAACACCAGATGGATCGGCTCCTTCACAACCGCTTTGGGGCCGATACGGACCCAGGCGCCATCGGCGAAGAATGCCATGTTCAAGGCCGCAAACGGCGTCTCTGGCACTTGAAAGACCGTTCCCAGGCTTTCCTCGAGAGGATTGAGGCGATCGGGGCTCGCGGCAAAATTTCCCGCCGCGACCCCGGCTGGAAGACGCGACGAAGAAAGCGCCGGCGCGAAAAAACCGTTCACGAAGACGAGTTCCACGCCGGTCCCGAGAAGGACTTCTGCCAGATCCCGCCGCGAGACCGATCCCTCGGCTCCGGGGACGGCCGGCTGGAAGGGGGTCCCCGCGATCGCCGCAACATTCGTGAAGCGCCAGGCCTCGTCGCGCACGGAAGGGAACCCCGTCGACGCGAAGCGTTCGAACGCTGCGCGGCGAAGCTGGACCAAGCGCGAGCCGCCCGGGAGCGTCTTTTCAAGCCGCGCGAAATCCGCCTGGTAATCAGGCGCCTCGACCCGGGACACCATCCGGATCATCGTGCGGCCTCGGCCGGGATACGCCCCAGGTCCTGCTCGATCCAGGCGTACCCTTTCTTCTCGAGTTCCAGCGCCAGCTCCTTGCCGCCCGACTTGACGATCCGCCCCTCGAGGAGGACGTGGACATGATCAGGGACGATGTAATCAAGGAGGCGCTGGTAGTGCGTCACCAGGACGATGGCCCGCTCGGGGCTGCGCAGGGCGTTCACCCCTTCGGCCACGACCCGCAGGGCGTCGATGTCGAGGCCCGAGTCGGTCTCGTCCAGGATCGCGAGCCTCGGCTCCAACACCGCCATCTGGAGGATCTCGTTTCGCTTCTTCTCGCCGCCGGAGAACCCCTCGTTCACCGGACGGCTCATCAGGGACTCGTGCATCTGGAGCGCCTTCATCTTCCCCTTGAAAAGTTTTAGGAAGTCCATCGCGTCGAGCTCGGGCTCCCCTCGATGCTTCCGGACGGCGTTGACGGCGGCCTTCAAAAAATAGGTGTTGTTGACGCCTGGGATCTCCGCCGGGTACTGGAAAGCTAAAAAGACCCCGTTGCAGGCGCGCTCCTCGGGGGACATCGCGAGAAGGTCCTTGCCGTCGTAGAGGACCTGCCCCCTTGTCACGTCGAATGTCTCGCGGCCGGCCAAGACCTGGGAGAGCGTACTCTTCCCGGAGCCGTTGGGCCCCATGATCGCGTGGATCTCGCCGGGGTGGACGATGAGACTCACCCCCTTCAGAATTTCCTTGTCCCGGTCCTTGTCATGGACCTTGACGCGCAAATCCTTAATCTCGAGCAGTGCCACCACCTTACCCCACGCTCCCTTCCAAGCTCACGCTCAAGAGCTTCTGGGCTTCCACCGCGAATTCCATCGGGAGCTCCCGGAAAACCTCCTTGCAAAAACCGTTCACGATCATGTTCACGGCGTCCTCCGCCGAGAGGCCCCGCTGGCGGCAGTAGAAGATCTGATCCTCGCCGATCTTGGCGGTGGTCGCCTCGTGCTCGACCTGCGCCGTGGCGTTCTTGACCTCCATGTAAGGGAAGGTGTGCGCGCCGCAGGTGTCTCCCATGAGGAGCGAATCGCACTGCGAATAGTTGCGTGCGCGCGTCGCCCCTTTCAAAATCTTGACGAGCCCCCGGTAGGTGTTCTGGCCATGGCCGGCCGAGATCCCCTTTGAAATGATGGTGCTCTTCGTGTTCTTTCCGATGTGGATCATCTTGGTCCCGGTGTCGGCCTGCTGGCGGTTGTTGGTGACCGCCACCGAGTAGAACTCCCCCGTGGAATCGTCCCCCTGCAGGATGCAGGACGGATACTTCCAGGTGATGGCCGAGCCGGTTTCCACTTGTGTCCAGGAGATCTTGGAGTTCCTCCCCGCGCACTTGCCGCGTTTGGTGACGAAGTTGTAAATCCCCCCCTTGCCGTCCTTGTCGCCGGGGTACCAGTTCTGGACGGTCGAGTACTTGATTGTGGCGTTGTCCAGGGCCACCAGCTCCACCACCGCCGCATGGAGCTGGTTGGTGTCCCGCTTGGGGGCGGTGCATCCCTCGAGATAGCTGACCGTGCTCCCTTCATCGGCGACGATGAGCGTGCGCTCGAATTGCCCCGTGTCCGCCGCGTTGATGCGGAAATAGGTCGACAGCTCCATCGGACAGCGCACCCCCTTGGGGATGTAGGCGAACGAGCCGTCGCTGAAGACAGCGGAATTCAGGGTCGCGAAAAAATTGTCCGTGTACGGGACGACGGAGCCCAGGTATTTCTTGACGAGATCGGGGTGGTTCTCGACCGCTTCCGAAAACGAGCAGAAGATGACGCCGAGCTTCCCGAGATTCTCCTTAAAGGTGGTTGCGACCGAGACCGAGTCGATCACAGCGTCCACCGCGACCCCTGCCAGGACCTCCTGCTCCTTCAAGGGGATCCCCAGCTTGTCAAAAGTCTTCCTCACCTCGGGATCGATCTCGTCCAGGCTCTTGGGGCGGTCCTTTTGGGACTTCGGCGCCGCGTAGTAGATCATCTCCTGGTAGTCGATCGGGGCGTAATGGATGTTCTGCCAGGCCGGCTCCTTCATTGTAAGCCAGTGGCGGTACGCCTTCAGGCGCCACTCCAGCATGAAAGGGGGCTCTTTTTTCTTGGCCGAGATGAGGCGGATCACCTCCTCGCTCAAACCCCGCGGGATGGTGTCGGTCTCAATCGCCGAAACGAACCCGTATTTATATTCCTGCTCCGTAATCCGGCGGATCCCTGCGTTTGTTTCAGCCATGGCTCCCTCTCACTTCCCCCTGGCCAGCGCGTCCATCAGGAACGGCAACTGCGCGTGGTGGTCCCCCTTTTCGCACCCCGAGCAAAGGTCCCGCGCGGGGGCGTCCTGACAAGATCGACAGGCGGTTAGGAACCGCAGAGCCTCGAGCATGTCGGCTTCCATCTTCCGGAGCCGGGCGATCTTGCGGCGGATATCGCCGAGCCCCCCTTCGAAGAAAGCGCGAAGAGGGTGCGCCACATCCTCCCCCTTACGCCCCCTGCGCCAGGCGGCGACGATCTCCTGAATCTTGTCGAGCGAGAACCCGAGCTCCTGCAATTGCCCGATGAGATGGACCCGCTTGACCTCGTCGGGATGGTAAAGCCGAAACCCTCCCTTGGTATGGTCCGCCGGCTCCAGGAGCCCCAGCTCCTCGTAATAACGGAGCGCCCGGACGGTCTTGTCGGACTCCCGGGCAAGATCGCCGATCTTGAGAAGCCTTTTATCCTGAAGGTTCTGAACCATAACTGTAATCCTAACGTCAACGTCAGAGTTTAGCAACCTTTTCGGCCCCCGCCTCGACATTTATAATCATTCCGTGCAAGCCCCCTCTGATCCCCCCTCTCCTTGCATTGGCGTTTGCGCCGTCGCCCGCGACACGGGGCTCTGCATCGGGTGCCTGCGCACAACGGAAGAGATCGCCAACTGGACGCTTTTTGAGGCGGCCGGAAAGCGCCGGGTTCTCGAGGCGGTGAAAGCCCGAAAAGAGGCCGGCGAAGGCCCCTCCCCCGACTACGAGCAACTCTGGCGCTGAGCCACCGTCTGGGCCTCCAGCGCAACTTCCTGCTCTGCGGCATGGGGGTGCGATGACTATAATAAAAACACTCGGATGATGCCTCTGGCCCTCGGCAGTTTCCGTAGCCGCCTCCTGATCCTCATCCTGTTGGCAACCATTGCCCCGTTGACGCTCATCGGCTACGCCGCGGTGGAACTGCGCCAAAGCGCCAAGCGCGAGGCCTACACCCAAATCCTCGACATCGCCCGCTTGACCTCCGCCCAACAGACCGAGGTGATCCAGGGAACAGAGCAACTGCTCATCGCCCTTTCGAAACTCCCGATGGTGCGCCGCCGCGACATCGAGACCACCAATGACGTCCTGACCGAAGTGCTCAAACAGAACCCCCGTCACGCAAATTTAGGGATGGTCAAACCGAACGGAGATCTCCTCGCAAGCGCCATCGCTCCCACGGAAGTCTCCAATTTCTCGGACCAGTCGTGGTTCCAACGCGCCTTGGAAACCCGGCGGTTTTCCATGGGGAATTACCAGATCGACCACGTCACCGAAAAGCCGACGGTCAGCTTCGCCTATCCCGTCTACACCGAGGACGGAAAGTTGGAACAGGTGATCTGGGCCTCGATGAATCTCGAATTCCTCCAGACGTTTCTGGAAGGGATCGAGTTGCCCGAGGGAACCGTCATCGTCTTCTTCGACTCCCAGGGGACGGTCCTGGCGCGCCGCCCCGTTCTCCCGGAATGGACCGGCAGACTTCATCCCAGCCACCCCTTGGTCGAAGCGGCCCAGACCATCCGCGATGGAACCGGCGAAGTCGAAGGGCTCGACGGCGTCAAACGGCTGTACGCCTTCCTCTCCGTGGGAGAGGCCGATGGGAAAGCGACGGGCATGAGGCTCGCCGTCGGCGTTCCCCTGTCGATCGCCTACGCCCCCGTCGACAGGATCGTCGAACGCTCTCTGTCGGCCCTGGCAATCGTCACGATCCTGATCATAGCCGCCGCTTGGCTCGGCAGCGAATTCCTGGTGTTGCGCCCTGTCAAAATACTCCTGGCGGCCATCCAACGGATCGCGAAAGGGGATCTGACCACCCGGTCCGGGACACGCGTCGGCGGCGGCGAGATCGGCGAACTGGCCCGTTCCTTCGACGACATGGCGGCATCCCTGGAACTGACGCAAGCGACCCAAAAGCAGACCGAAAAGGAGCTCCGGGAAAGCGAGGAGAAGATGTGGTTGATCCTGGAGAACGCCATCGACGCCGTCATCGCCATGGATGCCCGCGGGACGATCATCGGATGGAACTCCCAGGCGGAGAAGATCTTCGGATGGCCCGCTGAGAAGGCGATCGGATCCCTCCTGGCCGACCTCATCATGCCGGCGCGTTACCGGGAGGCGCACGCCCGGGGGCTGGCCCATTTCCTCGCCACGGGGGAGGGCCCCATCCTTAACAAGCGGATCGAGATCGAAGCCCTCCGGCGCGACGGAAGCGAATTCCTGGTGGAGCTCTCCGTCTCCCCCGTCACGTTCAGGGGGGAAACGACCTTTAACGCCTTTGTGCGCGACATCACCGAGCGCAAGAAGGCCGAGGAACGGTTCCGCCTGGCGCTCGAAGGGGCGCCGACAGCCATGATCCTGGTCGACCGCAAGGGACGGATCATGCTCGTCAACAATCAAACGGAAAAGCTGTTCGGGTGGACCCGGAAAGGACTCATCGGCCGCCCCGTCGAGGATCTCGTCCCGGCGCGCTTCCGCGAGGCGCATCCGGGCCACCGCAACGCCTTCTTCGCCGCCCCCCAGGCGCGGCCCATGGGAGCCGGCCGGGACCTCTTCGGCCTGCACAAAGACGGTCGAGAGATCCCCGTCGAGATCGACCTCAACCCCATCGAGACCCCCGAGGGGCTATGCATTCTCGCTTCTATCGTCGACATCACCGAGCGCAAAAAATCGGAGGAGGAGATCCGCCGCGTCAACGCCTCCCTGGAGCAGCGCGTGGCGGAACGCACGCAATCGCTCCAGGCCGCCGTCAAGGAGCTCGAATCGTTCAGCTATTCCATTTCGCACGACCTTAGGGCCCCCCTGCGCGGGATTGACGGATTCTCTCAGGCGCTCCTGGAGGACTACAGCGGGAAATTGGACGCCAAGGGACAGGAATATCTACAGCGCGTCCGGGCAGCCAGCCAGCGGATGGGCCGCTTGATCGACGACGTCCTCAACCTCTCACGCCTGGCCCGGGCCCCGATACGGCGCGAGACGGTCGACTTGAGCGCGATCGCCGAATCGACGGCCAAGGAACTCGAAGAAAGGGAGCCGAAGCGCCGCGTGGCGTGGGAGATCACCCCCGGCATGACCGCCGAAGGGGACCTCTCGCTTCTACGCACCCTCTTTGAAAACCTGATCGGCAATGCCTGGAAATTCAGCCGGCACTCTTCACCGGCGAAGATCGCATGTGGTATGGTGCTTCAAGAGGGCGAAAAAATATTTTTCGTCCGGGACAATGGGGTGGGGTTCGACATGGCCTACGCGGACAAGCTCTTCGGCGTCTTTCAGCGCCTGCACAACCCGGCGGAGTTCGAAGGGAACGGGATCGGCCTGGCGAGCGTCCAACGCGTGATCCATCGCCACGGCGGCCGCGTCTGGGCGGAATCGCAAACAGGGAGCGGAACCACCTTCTATTTCACACTCCCCAAGGCGCCGCGCGAAGGAGGCGAGAGCGCATGAAGAAAACGTCCCCCAAAACCATCCTCCTCGTGGAGGACAACCGCGACGACGAGGACCTCACGTTGCGGGCGCTTTCCAAGCATCGCGTCGCCAACACCGTGCACGTGGCCCGCGACGGGGCCGAGGCGCTCGACTACCTCTTCGGAAAAGGCTCCTTCGCCGACCGCAAAACGGCCCCCATGCCTCAGCTTGTCCTCCTGGACCTTAAACTCCCCAAGGTGAGCGGCCTGGAGGTCTTGAAACGGATCCGGGAGGCCCCCCGCACGAAGCTCCTCCCCGTTGTCGTCCTCACCTCCTCCAACGAGGAGCAGGACATCGGCGAAAGCTATACCAACGGGGCCAACAGCTACATCCGCAAGCCCGTGGATTTCGAGCAATTTTCCCAGGCGGTGGAGCAGATGGGACTCTACTGGTTGGTCTTAAACGAACCCCCGCCGCTTGGCCCCCAAACCCCATAGGTTGCAAGAGGAGCTATAATAAGGACCATGCCCCAACCCCTCCGAGTCCTTGTGGTCGAGGATTCCGTCGAGGATACCGAACTCCTCCTGCGGGACTTGAAACGCGGGGAGTACGAGCCGGTCCATGACCGCGTCGACACGGCCGAGGCGATGCGGGAAGCCCTGAGCCGAGGGCCGTGGGACCTCGTGATCTCGGATTACACGATGCCCAGATTCGACGTCCTGAAAGCTCTTGCAATCCTTCGGGAAACGAAACATGACATCCCCTTCATCATTGTCTGCGGCTCGATTGGCGAGGCCAGCGCCGTAATGGCCATGAAGGCGGGCGCGCACGACTATATCATGAAGGGGCAGACGGCCCGGCTCCTCCCCGTGATCCATCGAGAACTGCGCGAGGCGGCTGAGCGCCGGGAGCGCAAGCGCGCCGAGGACACGATCCTTCATCTGGCTTACCACGACGTGCTCACGGATCTCCCCAACCGGACCCTTCTGCGGACCCGCGTGCAAGAGCTCTTGCATACGGAGGGACGGGGCCAGCGCCCCCTGGCGCTTCTCTTGATCGACCTTGACCGCTTCAAGGAGGTCAACGACACACTGGGGCACGTCCGTGGGGACTCCTTGCTCCAGCTTGTGGGGCGGCGCATCCAAAGGGCTCTTGAGCCGGGGGACATCCTGGCCCGCCTGGGGGGGGATGAATTCGCCCTGCTCCTCCCCACTGCCGACGCCGAGGTCTCTAAGACGGTCGCGAAGAAGATCCTGAAATCCCTCGAGGATCCCTTTCTTATAGACGACCTGTCACTGGCCTCCGGGGCGTCGATCGGCATCGCCCTCCACCCCGAGCACGGATCAGACGCCGACACTCTGCTCCGGCATGCCGATGTCGCCATGTATGTCGCCAAGCGAAGCCTCCACAATTACGCTTTCTACTCCCCGGAAAAGGACCAGTACAACCCGAACCGCCTTGCACTCCTGGCTGACCTACGCAGGGCGGTCGACCGCCAGGAATTTTTCCTGGTCTACCAACCCCAGGTGGACCTGCGCACGGGCCTGCTCTGCGGCATGGAGGCCCTGGTCCGCTGGCACCACCCTCAGAGGGGGATCCTTTCCCCCGACCAGTTCGTGACGCTCGCAGAGCGTTCGGGACTCATCAAGCCGCTCACGCAAAATGTGCTCCGGCAGGCGATGGACCAGTTGAGTGTCTGGCGAAGGCAGGGGTGCAAATTTCCCGTTGCTGTGAACCTCTCTTCGCGGAACCTCGAGGACGCGGATCTCCCCCGTGAGATCGCTGAAATCCTCCAGGTGTACGGGATGTCGGCAGGCGACCTGAGCCTGGAGATTACGGAGAACTTCTTCCTGACCGAATCGCCGGAAGTCCAGCAGGTCTTCCAGAACCTGCACGAGATGGGGTTAAAATTCACGATTGACGACTTCGGCACGGGGTTCTCCTCCATGTCCCATCTCAAAAAGCTCCCCGTGAGCGCCCTCAAGATCGACAAATCCTTCGTGATCGACATGGACAACCAGGAGCAGGCCCGTCTCATCGTGAAATCGACAATCGACTTGGCGCACGCCCTCTCCCTCCATGTCATCGCCGAAGGGGTCGAGAAAAACGAGGTCTTGAAAAAGCTCAAATCCTACGGATGCGACGCCGTGCAGGGATTCTTGATCAGCCCTCCCCTTCCCGCTGATGAGATGACCCTCTGATTCGTCCAGACCCATTGGAAGAGGAATGGAATTTGCGCTCCCCCTTAAATGGGGATATCGTGTAGTCGTCTGTCAGTTGCGCGCAAAAGGCGGCCAGTGAAAGGACAGGAGGGGGAGCGATGTCCGACACCAGGCGCAATCTGGAACTGACAATCCGCCGACTGCAGGAAGAAATCCGCAAACGCCAAAAAGCCGAGGAGAGGCTCAAAACCCTCAACGAAACACTTGAACAGAAGATTGACGCCGGAACTGCCGAAGCGCGCGCGAACGCCCAGGATCTGGCCTACGCCAAAATCCGCATCGACACGATCCTGAAAAGCGCCCCCAACGCCATCCTCACGGCCGACGAGAACGGCATCATCGAGACCGCAAACCCCGCGGCGGCGCGCCTCTTCGGCTATCCCCCCTTCGAGTTCACGGGCCTTAAGATCGACCAACTGATTCCCTTCCTAGGGAATCGGGACGCTCCGGTGACGGCACCGCCTGACGCCGAGGCCGTGGCTCATTTCGAGTCGGAGGGGTGCCGCAAGGACGGTTCGACGTTCCCGGTCCGGGTCTCCTTGAACGTCATGCACCTGGGAAGCCTGCGGATGACGACGGCGATCATCCATGACATCACCGAACGCAAGAAAGCCGAAGCGGCACTCGCCGAAGCCGCCCGACAAATCCAAGCGGCCAACAAGAATTTGAGTCACCTCATTCTCCTCGATCCCCTGACGGAGCTCTTCAACCGGCAGGGGCTTCAGCAGATCCTTTCGCACGAGATCCACTGGCTCCAGCGAGGTGGGGCGAACCTCCTCGTCCTCCTGGCGGACCTCGACGATTTCAAGGAGATCAACGACCGATTCGGATATGGCGTCGGGGACCTCGTCTTGAAAGAGACGAGCCAACGCCTGAAGGCTGCAATCCGGTCGACCGACTACGCCGGCCGCGTCGGCGGCGACGAGTTTCTCATCTTCCTGCCTCAGACAAAGCCTGCGGAGGCGTGCGAGGTTGCGGAAAAAATCCGCCTGATGGTCTCATCTCCTCCCATTGCCCATGGCACAGATCGCCTGCACATTACGGTCAGTCTCGGCATCGTGGCCGTCGACCCCGATGTCTTTTCGGTCGACGAGCTCCTGGCCGAAGCCCACTTCGCCCTGCACCAAAGCAAATGCGCCGGCAAGAACCGCATCGTCTGCGCGTGGGAACAGGCGCCGGAGAGGGTTCCTGACATTCACTTCCACACGACGATCCGCAAGCGGATCCGCAAGAAGGCCAAGATCGATCCCGTCTTCCACCCAATCTATGCGCTGGAAGAGGAACGGATCATCGGATACGAGATCCTGAGCCGCGCTGATGACCCCTCCTTCCCGATGCCGTCGGAATTCTTCCGGCTTTCCCAGGAGGTGCGCCTCCTCACACAGGTCGACCGGCAATGCTTCAACGCCTGTCTGGCGGCCGCGGCGACGTTGGCCCCCCAGATGCGCAGGCACATCAATCTGTTCCCCGTGACGGCGAGTGAAATCCCCGTCTCGAGCCTCCTCAAGTCCCTTCCCTCCGGAGCCCGGAAAAACCATTGCATCGAGATCAGCCAAGAGCAGATCGTCGGGGAGCCTTCCTACCTCGTGGGCCCGGTCCAAGCCTTCAGGCAGGCCGGGATGCTCATCGCCATGGACGACGTCGGCTTCGGCCACAGCTGCCTGGAGAGCCTCATCCTTTTGGAGCCTGAAATCGTCAAGATCGATCGGAAATGCATCGACGGCATCTCCCAGGATGCCGGCCGGCGCCGCTCCCTGTCGCGCCTCCTCAAGATGGCCCAGGCGCTGGGGGCCGAGGTGATCGCGGAAGGGATCGAGACCGCCGGTGACCTGGCAACCCTGCGCAAGCTGGGCGTCCGGTACGGCCAGGGTTTCCTGTGGGGCATGCCCTCCAAACCCCAACCGCCCCAGCGGACCCTCGCCGTAGGCAAAGCGGTTGGAGCGTAGGCTGCTGACGGCCGACGGCGCCCTCGATATACTCTTTCCCCGTGGCAACGCTCTTCACCAGGATCATCCATGGAGAGATCCCAGGGCGCTTTGTCTGGCGGGATGAGCATTGCGTTTCCTTCCTGACGATCCGCCCCCTGCGCCACGGCCACGTGCTTGTCGTCCCCCGGCAGGAAATCGACCACTGGTTGGACCTGCCGGCCGACCTCGCCGCCCACCTCATGACCGCGGCGCAGTCGATCGGGAAAGCCCTCCAGCGCGCCTACAAACCGGTCAAGGTCGGAATGATGATCGTGGGGCTCGAGGTGCCGCATGTGCATCTCCACCTCGTGCCGCTGGAAAAACTCCAGGACATCAACTTCGCCAATCCCCCTCTGGCGCCGGGCGATGGCGAACTCGACCGCGATGCCGAGACGATCCGCTCAGCGCTCAAGGCCCTGGGGCACAGCCAGGCGGCAGATCGATGAGGCGCGCGGCGCTCGCCACGGCAGCCCTCCTGCTTCTGGGTGCCTGCGCGAGCGCCCCTCTCTCCACCCCCCGGGCCGATGCCTTCGTCGGGAGCGCCCTCCAGGCGCTCCAGCAGGGGCGTATCAGACCTGAGGAACCCGGCAGGACAACCCCTCTTTTTGAAAACGCCGACCACACTGTGAATCTCATCCAGGTAAACGCTTTTTTGAGCACCCACTTCCACAAGGAGCACGACGAGACGGTCTACATCCTCGAAGGAGAGGGGACCTTCACAATCGACGGCCAGGCCCGCGAGGTGAAAGCCGGCGATCTCTTGGTCATCCCCCGCCTGGCCGTGCACGGCTTCAAAAACAAGGGGCCCGCCCCCGCCGCCGCGATCTCGATTTTCACCCCGCGGTTCGACACGGCCGACCGCTACGCGCCGACGCAGACGCCGGAACGGAAGTAACAGAAGCGCTGAGTACAGCGCCACTCAGGCGGCTGCTCTTATCGCGGTCGCAGTTGGCGGCATCCGTCGCCTCGCGGTCGCCTGGGACGCTTTCGTGCAAGACACCACCTTCAGGCGGCCGCTCCGTTTGCGGCCCTATCGGCGGTTGCATTCTCCGAGGTCGTTCGGCATGGAAACGACTCCCCAACCCATACCTCACTCGAGTTCGGCGACGGTCGCGGTGGAGCCGATGAGGAATATCCCCTTCGATGCCGGACCGCACCGCGACCGGCCTCACACGCCTCGTCGAACGCTCCCGCCGCGGGCCGCGAGCGGCCGCCGTATCACACAGCTCCCCTGAACAACAAAAAAACACAACAAGTGGAAGGGGCCGCCTCGGCGGGTCCCATCGCCACCTCGGCGGCCCCTCTTCCTTTAGGTGGCCGGAGGCGAGAAGCGCTCGCTGTTTCTGTTGTGAAGAACATGGGCCGATCGAAAAAGCCGGCCCGAAGGGACGGCGATACCTCTTGGGTGGGCGGGGGAAGCTCTGTTGTTTTTTATCCGCGGGCGGGATTCACAAGGAAGCACGCGCCCCGGGGCGGGAGCGTGGTCGCGGGGCTGTCCGGTAGGCCGGAGGCGGACTTCCATCGAAGGAACAACTTGGATGCCTTGGCCCTCCGGCCGTCAACCGGACTGCAGCGAGGCACGCTCTTGGCGGCCAGATCGCGTGCCGAGCGTCCCGCGGACACGCGAACCGCCCGTAGGGGCGCCTCTCTCAATGAAGTGTCCCACGAAAAGGCGAACCGCCACAAGGGCCGCCATGAACAAGAATTTCCAAACGGAAAACGGCCGGAAAGGAACGAGCCGGCACAGTAACTCGAGAATGATCTAGATTCTGGTGCGGCCGATGCGCTCGACCACGAGATCCGCCAGCATCCCGATGAATCGGGGATGGGTTCCGACAGTGCCGGCCCGGACAAAACCCGAGCCCTGCGCCTGGGCGATCTGCCGCGCCGCGATATCCAGATCGTAGAGGACCTCGACGTTGTCGCAGAGGAAACCGACGGGAGCGGCGACAAAATCCCGGCCGCTCTTGGCACGTTGACGCATCACCTCGCAGATGTCAGGGTCGGTCCAGGGGATCGCCGGATTCTCCGGACCGCTCTGGTAGGCCAAGGTGAACGGCCGCTCGAGCCTCCTCGCGACAGCCGAGGCCGTCTCCTCAAACTGCTGCGTGTACGGTCCCGTGCGCGCGATCGCGTGCGGGATCGCGTGCGCCGTGAAGATAAGCTCAGCCCGCGCGGCGCGCCCGGGCTCCCATCCCGCCAGGGCCTCGCGCACACGTTCGGCCCAGGCCTCCACAAACCCTGGATGGCGCCACCAGGGATCGAGGAATTTCACCTGCGGAGCCGCCTCTCCCAAGGGGTCGAGCGCCTCCCCAACCACCTTCAGATACCAGTCCCAGCTCACCGTCGACTGGTGCGGCGCCATAATCACCGCCAGAAGCCGCCGGCATCCTTCGCGGGAAATTCCGGCCATCACCTCTTTCACGTAGGGGGCCCAGTGCCGGTAGCCGACCCAGACTGGCAGATCCACTCCCCGGCTTGCAAGCTCGCGCGAAAGAGCCCCAGCCTGCTCCTCCGTGAACCGGTTGAACGGCGAGAATCCTCCGAGATGCTGGTAATGGGCGGCCACTTCCTCGACGCGCGCCGTGCGCTGGGTCTCCCACCCCAAGACCCCCTCGACAAAGCAATACGCCTCCCCTGGGCAGGGGGTGCGCACCCCGCAACAGCCGGGCGTGGGCCCGCCGAATGCCACCAGCAGAACGCCGTCGATAGGATTCGCGCAAAAATAACTTCTGTCGTTGACCGTCGTATCCGTTTTTTTTCAACCTCCTTTTATTTTTGCGCGAATCCTATATAAGGCGCCGTGCGTAAAGGAAATAGGTGAAAAGATCTCTCGCGCATGATCTCCGAGATATTCGTTCATGCCCTGTGGGCCCTCCTAATCAAACAGATCAGTTATTTCCGCACGGCGCCTTAGGGGATTCGGTTTTCATCAGCTCCCCCTCTAATCCTCCCTGCGCGGCCCAGTTCGGCACCCCCGTGGATCCCGCTGGGGAATCGAACGGAAATTCCACGCGGGGACACACAAGCTGTTCTAACTCTTCAAGCGTCAACTCCCGGGACTCGCTCCCTGCGGTGCTGGGAGAAAGCCCCGTCCGTTGGCGCATCCGCTCGGCGTTCAGCTTGTCGGCCACCCCCCACCAGAACTGCTCGCGCAAGGCCAGGGACAAGAGCGCCCCTTTTCGAATCTGGCCGCACGCCTCAGGGGTCAGAGCGTAGCGCACCAGGGCCTCTTCAAGCCATGCCCCGTGATCCTTGTCCTGTTCGACATGCAACAGGAAATACTCGATCTGGCCGTCGGCAAACCCTGCGGCGCGCAGGCCTTGAATCATGCGCGCGAACATCGCCGGGATCGCCCATTCGTGGCCGGGCCCCACGGCTCCCAGCCCCACGAGGAACGGCTCCCGGGCTGCGATCCGAAGATGTTCGAAGATGAACTCAACAACAGCCGGATGCAAGCGAGCCTTGCGCTCCTGTCCCTCGGGAACCCCGGTCGCCCGCAGGAAATTTCGGTAGAGCGAGGCGTGATCAAGACCCCGCGATCCTTCCCCGTATTCGTCGACCAAAACTTTCGCTAGCCACATTTTCGCCTCGGAATCGGGGGCCGCGAGAAGGAGCATCTCGAGATAGCGCGTGAACACCGTAACAAGCGGATAATGCTGGAGCGCGATGACGCAGAAATCAGCACGCGACCGGGGGTCCGTCGACATCCGCCCAAGAAGCGAATGCCCCACCCCGGCGGTGGCCGCCACCTCGCGGCGCAACGCTTCCAGAAACGGCCGCCCCGTGAGTCCTCCGGCAAGGACGGTTCCGAGGGGATCCCGCACTCCGATCGACTTCATAAGGGCGCATTATAGTCCCTGGACCTGGCAGAACGAAATTCGAGGGCTGAAAACCCAAACTGGGGAAACACGTGCACCCCATCGGTTTGCCCTCCCCCTAGGCCGCGTGCTACCCTGGCAACAGATTATGCTTAGACGACAAACCAGGATTGCCGGCTTCATCCTCTGCGCTTTGGCGGCAGCCCCCCAGCACCAGGCCGAAGAAACTAAACCGCCTTCCGACCCTGGCGCCAATGCATGGGTCGATGACACCGCAGAGGCAGCCCAGACTCTCGGGACGCGGATCCTGAAGGCGGACAAACCCCTTGCGGGCAAAATCCTTGTCGCCTGGATCTTCGATCGATCCCAAAGCATGCATGATGACCGTGAAATCCTCGCCGGTGAGGTGGACAACCTCCTTAAAATGCTCCAAAAAAAAGTGCGCCATCACGAAAATCTCCTGATGACTGTCTACAGCGTTGGGGAAAAGACAGTCCTCGTCCAGAAACCGACCCAAGACGAGAAACTGATTGCGCAAGCAATCCGGACGATCAAGCCCGACGACAGCGGCAGGGAGACGCCGATGGCCGCGGTCCTGGCTGTGCTCAACGATTTCAAGGCGGACGACAGCCAAAAGATCATCGTCCTCGTGACCGATGAGGCAGGCGACGACGCGGCCAAAGTCGACGATGTGGAAAAGGAGCTCCTGACCCAAAAGGCGCAATTCTTCTGCATCGGGGCCGAGGCAGGTTTCCAGACAGCCACAATGAAAAAACGGGTCCGATACACAGACAAAAATCTCCAGGGGCAAGGAAACATCACGCTAACGGTCGGCCCGGAATCCCCCGACATGGAGCTGGCCGTCCACCCGAACCGTGTAATCCCCAAGCAACAAAAAATTCTTCCAGGCCCCGCGGCCCGCCTCCTCCCGCCGCCGGAAGACCTCAAAATCCCGTCCGGCTTCGGGTTCTACGCGCCGGCCAGGCTCGCAAACAACTCGGGCGGCGCCTACTTCGTGGTCCCTGACCCCGACCCTTCTCCCGTCCCGGTCGACCGAAAGAAGATGCAAGCGCATTACCGACCGAGCTATGCGGCGGATAGGACCCCCGAGACCGACTATGGCAAGCGGTTGAAAACAATCCTCGACGAGATCCGCCGCCAGCGCGCCGCCAAACACGCCGACTCCCTGTGCGGCCCTTTCCCGCCCAAATCCTCCGCTGAATTCACCGTCCTGGCCGGCGAGGCCCTCGTCGACATCGGCAAGCTCCTCATCACCAGCCGGGAAGAGATCCAACAAATCGAGGAAAGCGAAGCCCAGATTTACGAGGTGATCGGCGACCTGAAGAACGCGAATGCTAAAAAGAAAAAAATCTGGAAGGACGAGGCCGCCGCCCGTTCCGACAGCCGCTGGGAGGCAAACGCCCTCCTGTCGCTCCTCGTCCTGGGGGAAGAGAGAGCGCGGCTCGCCGAACGCGTCAGACTCCTCCGGGAAGCGGTCGACAAGGGAAAGTTCTCCGGCTGCACCGCACTTGATCCCAAGGCCCAGGTCGAGATCACGTTCACCCTCCAGCCGGCCGGCTCGTCGGAAAACAGTCCCCTCACCAAACTCCTCAAGGAGCTCCACGCGGAAACCCCCTGGGCATGGTGGGCCCAGGAGATCGAAAAGGCAAAGGCGGACGAATCAATACAGATCGAGTTCAACAGGCCCCAGAACGATTCCAAGCATGGAAAAGGAGGGCTGCCTTTTCCTCCCATCTCCCCTCCGCCCAAGGGGTATTGACGAGCACATGTCGGCCAGCCGCAGAGACGCTCTCCTTTTTTATCTCTTGACGCTCTCGGCCACCGCAGTTGGCCTCTGGCTCTTCCGGAACCCCGACGCAGCCAGCGCCTCTCCCGCCCCCGATCCGCCGGCCTCCCTCGAAGCAACGCCTCTCATGGATGGCGACTACTTTCCCTCTCTCCATGCAGCGCTAACAGAGGCGCGCCGCTCGATCGTCTGCGTCATGTACCGCGTTGCCTACAACCCCGAAAAACCCCGCTCTCTTGAGACGATCCTGATCGAGGACCTCGTGGCCGCCCATGCGCGGGGCGTCCGGGTCGAAGCGCTTTTCGACGCCAACCGGACCTATTGGAAGGAAAGCGACGCCGAGCGACGGACACTTGAAAAGAAAAACGAGGAGGCGATCGCACGCCTGCGTCAGGCGGGCGTGCCGGTGTTTGTCGATGGTCTGGAAACCGTGACCCACGCCAAAATCGTCGTGATCGACGACGAGACCGTCTTTGTGGGAAGTGCCAACTGGACCGGAGCCGCCCTCAAGGACAACCATGAGGCGAACGTCCGGATCCGTTCGCGCGAGGTCGCCATGAAGTTCCTGGAAGCCCTAAAGAAAATCGAACGGACGCCAGCGAGATAGAGATCCAGGGGATCCGCTGGCTCGTTGATCGTGATTCATGGCTCGTGGTTCGCAGGAAAAAAACGCAACACTGTCCTTGAGTCCCGACCACCTGCCTGCATCGTGCTGATCAACCTTCAATCTTACTTACGCAGCGGACAGGCGCACCACGAACCATGCACCACGACCATGCACGCGTCAGACTCCGTCCCTCCCTCGGCTGTTCAGTGCCGAAACTCCCGGCTGGCGCGGGCCAGATATTCCCGCTCGGCGGCGGTGAGCGAATCGATCCCGCCAGAGGAAATTTTCTCCAGAAGCCTGTCCACCTCGGCCCGGATCTCCGGAGCGGGACCCTCACGCCTGGGTTCAACAAGCCTCAGGCGCCGCCGCCGACGCTGGGGCCAGGGGACGCGGAGCCCCACCCCCCGCTCATGAGACAGCCACCAGAGGGCTCCCCATGCCGCACCTCCCAGGTGCGCGGCATAGGCGACTCCCCCATCACCGCGCGCGAACCCGAGGAGATCGACCGCCACGTAGAACAAGGTCAGAAAACGAAGCTGGATCGGAACCAGGATGATCATCCAGAGATAGACGATCCGCCGAGGATCCCTCAAGGTGGCCAGCACCAGGAGCCCTAAAACGCACGCGGACGCCCCTAGTGCATAACTTTCCAGGCGTCCTGTGAGGAACGCCGTCGTCGTCTGCACGAGCCCCCCGAAAATCCCGCTTCCCAGATAGACCCCCAGGAAGCGGCGGCTCCCATAGATCTCCTCAAGCTCCCCGCCAAACCACCACAAAAAGAGCATATTGAAAAAAAGATGAAAGACGTTTCCCGCGTCGTGAAGGAAAGCATAGGTTACCAGTTGCCAGAGGAACCCGCGGTGGATGACATCCTCGGGATGCAGGGCAAACCATGTTTTGAGGAAAGAATCCAAGAACAGCTGGACGACGAAGACGGCGACGTTGGTTGCAATCAGAAGTTTGGTAGCTGTCCAGATTGAGAGCCGCGAGGCACCCGCCCCCCAGGGCTCCCGGGCATAGTCTCTGTCGTACATGCCCACGGCTTTATTATACCCAGAATGGGAAATCCCACCCGCGCCCTGCTTGACATTCCTAAAGACCCGGCTGAGACTAAGACGCCGTGCGGAAATAACTGCTGTGTTTGATTGCGCGAATCCTGAAGCTTCTGCACCGCGACCATGAAAACCAAAGCGTTGGTGACGGGAGCAACGGGATTTATCGGAAGGCGGCTTTTAGCAAGCCTGGAAGCTCCAATCGTTTCGAGCCGAGACCCGGAGCGCTCTCGCGCGCGGCTCGCGGGCCTCGCCGCCGAAGTGCGCCGCTGGGACCCCGGCACGAAAGTCCCGCCGGCGGATCTCCTGCGGGATGTCGACGTCATCTTTCACCTCGCCGGGGAACCGGTCGCGGACCGCCGCTGGAACGACAGCGTCAAGGAGAGGATCCGCGAAAGCCGTGTCGCGGGAACGCGCCATCTCGTCGCGGCGATCGCGGCCGCCTCCCGAAAGCCGCGCGTCCTCGTCT
>SBBH01000216.1 GCA_005239795.1 Planctomycetales bacterium | reverse complement strand
TGGCGGAGACGTTGACGGAGTTGGCCGGAAGCTCTTCCCAGAGCCCTTTGGCGGGAGTGTAGGCGTACATCTTGAGGGACGTTTCGGGGAGCCCCGAGGTGTCCTCGAGTCCGTCATTGTTGGCGTCCTCGTAGGGCAGGGTGATCGTCAGGGGTTTGTTGAAGGAGGGGACGTTCTCGAGCTCGATCGAGACAAACGTGCCGGCCTCCGTGATCCCCGCGGGGGCGGGGTTGGGATTCGCGTTCTTGATGGTGACCTCCATATGGGTGTTCGCCGGGAGCGTCCCGTAGTCGATCGCCACGGAGTACCCTCCCTCCAGCACCACCTCATTGTCCTCGTCCATCGAAAGCTTCTGTTTCTTGTGGAGCTCCCCCTGGGCGTTCTTTCCCTCGGAGACGTCGGGGTCGCTCTTCTCGACCGTGACGGTGACGATCGGCGAGACGGCGGTCGTGACTCCGTCCAGGTGGTAGGCGATCGCCCGCAGGTCCAGGGACTGGCCGTCGGAAAATTCCGTGACGTCCCAGCTGGCGTCGAAGAACGAGGAGGGTTTGGGGTAGACCTCGGCGATGTCCGTCCAGTCGGATTTCCCCGGTTTTTTCCACTGGATCTTCACGTGATCGGTGGCGGAGGCGCCGGGGGCCGTCTGGACGCGGATCGAGACGTTTTGGCCGCTCACGGTCCAGCCGGTCTTGGGCTTGGAAATCCAGACCTTGAGCTTGGTGGCCTCGCTCACCGCGATCTGCGTGCTCGCGGTGGTCGTCAGCCCGTCGTTGTCGGTCGCGCGCACGACGGCGTTGTAGACACCGGTCTGCGTGTAGAGGTGGTTGGTGGTTCCAGAGAAGTTCGAGGCTGTACTTGACCAGTCGTACGTCCCGTCCCCCTCAAAATCCCATTCCCATTTTGTGATGGAGCCGTCCTCGTCGCTCCCGACCGCCGTCAGGACGACGTCGAGCGGCGCTTCTCCCGAGGCGGGGTTCCCCGTCGCCAGCACCACCGGAGGCTTCAGGGCCGCGCTCACAGAGATCGTGGCCCTGGGCCGTGGCCGACAGGTTGTCGTTGTCGGTGACGCGCAGGGTCGCGGCGTAGGTCCCCGCCTGGCCGTAGGTGTGGGCGACGGCGCCGGTGCTCGTGGAGGACCAGTCGAAATTGCCGTCCCCTTCGAAATCCCATTCATAGAGGAGGATCTCGCCGTCGTCCTGGGCGGACCCCGCGAGTTGAACGTTCAAGGGGGTGCTCCCGGAGAGGGGGCTCGCCTCGATCGAGGCGACCGGTGGGAAGAGCGGTTTCTGGACCACCACGAGGACGCTGTCGGTGACGATCTGTCCCAGGTTGTCCGTCACGCGTGCGGTGGCGCTGAAATTCCCCACGCCGCTGTAGGTGGTCGTGGTGCTACCGGATTGCGCGCTCGACCAGTCATAGGTGCCGTTGCCGTTGAAATCCCATTCGTATTTGACGATTTTTCCCTGGGTCTCGGCTGACATCCCGAGGCTCACCGTCAGGGGTGCGGTGCCGGAACTGGGACTCGCCGACGCCGAGAGGACCGGCACCGGCTGGCTCTTCTTGGCCACCTCCTTTGTGTAGACCCCCGTGTGGGAGGGGTCCCCCCGGAACATCGGCCATTCGGCCGTATAGGGGGAAACGTCCGAGGCAAGATCCTTCACGCACCAGAGGAGGTCGCCGCTGCCGCCATAGCTGTAGAGGTAGGAGTCGTCCAGGTTGTTGTTGTCGGCGGCCCAATCCATAAAGAGGATTTCCAGATGCCCATCCCCGTCGAGGTCGGCGACCGTCGGGGACGACTGGATTTTCGCCCCTGCGTAGAAGCGGTCCAGGATGACGCCGGTTTCGCCGTTCACGAGGTACAGAAAGCCGTCATTGGAGCAGATGTAGACGTCCAGGCGACTGCCGGTCCGGTTGGCCGGCGTCGGCGACGAGAGGATCTCCCCGTTGGTGAGAACGCTCCATTTGAGGGCGCCGCTCTTGGCGTTGACGCAGTGGAGCTTCTTGTCGTTGGCGCCGACGAGGACCTCGCACACGCCGTCCCCATCGAGGTCGGCGACCGTCGGGGAGGAGTCGATCGCCCCGCCCGCCGTGTAGGACCAGAGGACAGTGCCGTCCGCGCGGAGGCAGTAGAGCTTCTTGTCCTGGGAGCCGATCAGGATCTCGCGTTTGCCGTCGCCGTCGATGTCGGCCAGCGCTGCCGAAGAGCGCACGGCTGCTCCCGTCTTGTATTCCCATTTCTTGGCGCCGTTCGATCCATCCACGCAGTAGACGGTCCCGGCGTCGCAGCCGATCACGATTTCCGAGACGCCGTCCCCATCGAGGTCCGCCGCGGCCGGCGCCGAGAAGATCTGGCTCGGTCCCTCTGTGTAGATGTAGCTCCAGGTCTTGGAGACGGCGTCATACTCCCATTTCCAAACCATCCCCTTCGTCTGGAATTTCCAGAGGACATCCTGCGGATCCCCCGTGGCGTTGGCGTACAGGTCCGGCAGGCCGTCGTCAACCCCGTCGGAGGGGGATGCGTCCAGGCAGTAGAGGATGCCATTCAAGGAGGCGCCGATGAACTCGAGCTGTCTGGGATTTCCTTCCCCCGTCTGCTGGAAGACGTCGGCCAGGGCCGGCGAGGCAGGGTTATTGGCGTAGCCGTCCACCGCGAAACGCCAGGAGAACGTCCCGTCGGAACGCAAAAGCTGCATCTGATTTCCGCTGGTGGTGGCCCCGGCGATCTCGAGGACACCGTCCCCGTCGACGTCGGCTAAGATCGGGGAGGTGCGCGCCTCGTCGTTGGTGGTGTTCCGGCTCCAGAGGATCGAGCCAGAGGCGCTGAAGCAGTGCCACTCGCCGGGGACCCCCGTTTTGGCGTAGTACTCCTCGTTTCCCGAAACCACCTCCAGGGAGGCGGATCCGAACCCCAGGTCCGCCACGGCCGGCGACGGGGCGATCGGATAGACGTGGTACCAGATCTTCCCGAAGGGGTGGCTCCAGGAAGCCAGGAGCGTCCCGTTCTCCGATTTTCCCTTGTCGACGGTGATAGTTGCCGAAACGGAAACGAGACTGAGGAGGGTGATCATCATCGTCACTCGGAAGCCTCCAAGCGATTCGTTTTTTTTGCATACATCAGAAGGGAGCAAAAAACGTTCTAGAGTAATTTAAAATCACAAGATGTTTAATATAAGGAAGTTACGAAATAAGAATAAAATTAACTGTCATTCGATTTAGTATAAAAATGATACTGTTGTTACAATTTCGAGGTTCTATGAAGTCTCTTCTCATTCTGGTCGTGGACGATGAAGAAGCGCTTAGAAAGGCGATCGCCCTGCGCTTGAAGCAGGCGGGGCATCGCGTGAGCGAGGCCTCCGGCGGCCGGGAGGCTCTCCAATGCCTCGAAACCGCGCCGGTCGATGTGGTCCTTTTGGATGTGGGGCTTCCGGACATGAATGGCGTCGAGGTGCTCCGCCGGATCCGGCAGGCCGAGCGGCCGGTCGAGGCGATCCTCATCACGGCGAACGCCACCCTGGATGCCGCCGTGGCGGGGGCGCGGGACCAGGCGGTGGATTTTCTCATCAAGCCGGTCGATTTCGCGGAGCTGGCCAGGACGCTCGAGCGGGCGGCCCGGAGGATCCTGACGCGCAAGCGCGAAGACGCCTTCCGGGACCTTGTCTTGAGGGGGTCTTTTTTCCCCGACGTGATCGCCCAAAGCACCGCCATGCAGGAGGCGCTCGGGCTTGTGATGAAAGCCGCGGACTCGGGGATGCCGATTTTGTTCCTAGGGCAAACCGGCACCGGCAAGGACCTGTTGGCGCGCACGATGCATTTGAAAAGCCGCCGCGCGCAGGAGCCTTTCATTGCCATCAACTGCGCCAGCGTCCGGGAGAGCCTCCTGGAGAGCGAGCTTTTCGGACACGAGAAGGGGGCTTTCACGGGGGCTGATGCCTTGAAGCGCGGGCACTTCGAGGTCGCCGACGGCGGGACGCTCTTCCTGGACGAGGTGGGGGAAATGCCCCTCTCGACGCAGTCAGCCTTCCTGCGTGTCCTCGAGAACGGAGAGATACGCCGCGTCGGGGGATCCCAGTCCCTTGTCGTGGATGTGCGCGTGGTGGCCGCCACAAACCGGAATCTCGAGGCGGAGGTCAAGGCCGGGCGCTTCCGCAAGGATCTCTTCTTCCGCTTGAACGCCTTGACAATCCGCGTGCCGTCCTTGCGGGAACGGCGCCAGGACATCGCCGGACTCGTCGAATATTTTTCGAAGAGGCTTTCCCCCCGTGTGCCGAAGCGATTCACCGCGGCGGCCCTGTCGTGCCTGGAGCGCTACCCGTGGCCCGGGAACGTCCGGGAACTGCGCAACGTCGTGGAGCGGATTTCCCTTCTCGCGCGATCCGATGAAGTACGCACAGAGGATCTCCCGGAGGAAATCCAGGATCCCGATCGGCGGCGCTTGGAGCCCGCGACGGAATCGCACCTGTCTTTGAAGGATATCGAGCGACGGCACATCGCGCGGGTTCTCGATCGTGTCGAGGGGAACAAGGCCGAGGCGGCCAGGCGCCTCGGGATCACGAAGGCGACACTCTACCGAAAGCTCCAGGCCTACGGCCTGCGCGTCGAGAAGAAGGTTTCTGACTCCGCTTAGAATTTCGCGTCGACCGCCAGGAGGATGTTGGTCCCCGGCTCGTTCGTGCCGGAGCCGTGCGTGCGGTAGTCGACGTCGGTGATGTTCTCGACCGCGGCCGAGAGGGAGACGCCCCGGCCGATCGCGCGTCCCGCGCGCAGGGTGTAGACCGTCCATCCCGGCGTCCCTTCGGGGGGGATCCGCTGGGTGTCGAGCTGGTCGGCGGGCGAGAGGCGTTTTTGCGCGCGCGTCATCGTCACAAGCCCCTCGATCCAGAAGAGATCCTCCGGCGGCGCGAAGCGCCCCCCGACCGTCGCCGAGGCGGGAGGGATTTTGCTCATCGGGCGGCGCTCCTTCGAGGCGGGATCCGACGTCACGAAGGTGTCGACCGCTCCGATCTGCCAGCCGAAGATCCCGAAGGCGGACCATTCCTCGGTGAGGGCCGCGCGACCTGTGATCTCGATCCCCTCGAGGGATCCGTCGCCGGTGTTCTTTTTCACGACCTCGTGGTTGCCGTTTATGGTGTTGCCTGTCGGAACCCGGTCGATGAAATTGCGGATCTCCGTGTAGTAATAGGAAAGGGATCCCGAGACGTCCTTCGATTTCCCCTTGAGCCCGATCTCGTATTGGAGGAATTCCTCCGGATCGAGCCCGGGCGAGGGGAGCTCCTGCTCGCCGGAGCGCGCGGCATCCAGGCGCGTGAGGTCCGAGAGGTTGGGCGCCCGGAACCCTTGAGAGGCGCCGCCGAAGAGGTTCATCTCCTCCGAGAGATCCCAGCGTCCGCGGAGGCTCCCCGAGACGTTTTCCCAGTCGTCGCGGAGTTCCGTCGCCACCCCTCCCACGTCCACCTCGTCGGCGTCGGCCCTCGCCCAGGTGTAGCGCACGCCGGGGATGACGGCCCAAGGCGCTTTTTCGGGGCCGATCTCGTCCTGGACGTAGACCCCGAGGAGTTCGTAGCCGGCTTCGTCTGCCACCTGTCCCTGGACGGCATGGTTTCGGACTGAGCCATCGGCGTTGTAGAGGATCCCGCTCGAGTCGACGTCGTCCCGATAATACTCGGCCCCGTAGGTCCAGACCCCGAGGCCGCTTTCTTTTTGGAGTTGGCTGGTCAATCCCAGGACAGCATCGCTGACGCGTTGTTCCTCGACGCGGAGGTTCGACTGCAGGCGGTCCTGCGCCTCTTTCTGGTTGTGCCAGGAGAGCGAGAACGCCGCCGTGTCGGCGATCGTGTCGACGTCGCTTGTTTCGAGGTGTACGAGCGCGAGCTCGCGCCGCTGGTCCAGGTCCCGCACGAGGTCCGTCCCCGGCACGGTGCGCCGGAAGGATTGACTGTCGGTGGTGGAGTGCGTCCGGGGGACGTTCACCTGGTCTACCGCGCTCACGCTGAGCGTCAGCGAAGTGCCTGCTGAGAGTGCTCGCGTGAGCTTCAGATCCCTGTCGGTTTCGCGGTAACCGGTGTTCGGCAGAGAGCCGGTGTGCCTGCCGCCGGTTATGTCGTCGAAGTGCTTGAAAGAGAGGCCTCCGACGGCGCCCCAGGCCCCCAGGCTCATCGAGAATTCCTGACGGCCGATCGACGACCCCTCGGCCGAGCCGTAGCGCAAATACGTCCGGCTGTGGAGTCCCGCGCCCCCCCACGGGCGCGTGGTGAAGGCGCTCACGGTGCCGCCGACGGCGTCGCTTCCGTACAGGACCGAGGCGGACCCCTTCACGACCTCGATCCGCTCCAACGTCAGCGGATCGACCGTGTTGGCGTACTGATTGGGGCCGGAGCGGAAGGTGGCGTTGTTCAAGCGCACGCCGTCCACGAGGAAAAGCGTGTGGTAGCCGGTGAGGCCCCGCAGATAGGGGGATCCTTGCCCCTGGGAGGTTTTTTGGGCCGAGATGCCGGCGACGCTTTTCATCGCTTCCGGAAGCGAGCGGGGCATCTCGCGCGTCCGCAGATCGTCGCCGTCCAGGACATCCGTCGTGTAGGGCACCTTGAAGGGATCGGTCTTGCGCCGCGTCGCCGTCACGACCGTCTCGTCGGAGACGACCGGATAGGGGCGCCCCCGCCGGGGGGGGGCGCTCGCGTCTTCATCCGCCCCGACCGCAAAACCCGCTCCAAGGATGATCGCGGCCAAGGGAAGGGAGATGTTTTTCATTCCTCTATCAACGTGCCGGAGTGTCCGAAGGTTCAATGCGGGGAGAGGATTTGATGCAAATCCGTCAAGGTTGGACTGGGAAGAGATTGACTTGACAAGCCGACTTCTGAGAACATAATCGTACAAGAAGTACAATAAGTACGAATGGGAGGAATTATGAGCCGACAAGCCGCAAGTAAAGTACGGGAGGATTTCTCGGAAGTGATCGACGAGGTCCGCCATCATGGCGAGCGCGTGATCCTTCATCGCCGAGGGAAAGACGTCGCCGCGATCGTACCCTTGGAGGATCTAGCGCTGATCGAGGCAATCGAGGACAAGATGGACGTGGAGGAAGCCATGCGCCGCCTGAATGACCCTAAAGATGAATCCATGCCCTACGACGAAATTCGAAAAAAGCTGGGGCTGGGGTAGGTGGCATCCACTTACAGGATAGAGATCCAGAAGTCGGCTTCCAAGGAACTCGCCTCGCTGGAGATGAGGTTCCGTAGGCGCGTGGACGCCGCGATCCGCGCGCTGTCCGCCGATCCACGCCCGCCCGGAGTGAAGAAGCTTCAGGGATCCGGCAATCTCTGGCGTATCCGGGTCGGGGATTACCGTGTCATTTACCGGATCCAAGACGAAATCCTGTTGGTGCTCGTGATCCGGATCGCCGACCGGAAGGACGTCTACAAAGGGATTTGACACCGGGATCGAGGGGCGCGGGATCCCGGCCTGGCTCGACAAGATCACTGTCCGGATCGGCGAGGCGGAGGTTGTTCTCCCCTGTCTCTTTTCGTCCATCGAGGACACGCCTTATGTGCTTGGGTGCTTGGGCCTCTTCGACCGGTTCAGCATCACCACAGGAAAATCTTGAAGGGTTTTTTCAACTTCATGACGTCAGATGAACAGGCCAAAAGGCAAGGGTATATGCGAGAGCCCAGATCCAGATTTTTTAAGTGTTTTGGACGACCAGTCCGAATCCGGCAAGCATCAGAATTTTCAACACGGCGGAAGTCGTACCTAAATTTATGGGGGGATCGAGAAAATCTTTGTGGAGACTGGTGAGTAGCTAAAGGAAGGGCTATTGGGGTTGGGTATGCGGCCCTGGGCCGGGTGAAGTCAATCTCCACCCAGTCCAGGAGCCGCGGATTTGTGTAACGGTAATAGCGGGGGGAGGATTCACCACGGATTCGTCGAATGGGGATTGGCCGTGTAGCAAGAGCTTCGCACGCTACACGGCCGTGAAACCGTGTGGTGACCGCGCAAGCGCGGCTTCGCCACTCTGGTTCACGGAAAAACTCGATCTAAACATCCAGCTGACGGTCATGTTCCGGTGCAAATTCCCTTGATCTGTATCGCATATATGATATAAATAAATGGCGCCACGCGTCTGGCTGGTGCTCTACGCGGAAGAAGGGGCCTGCCCGGTCCTGGAGTGGTTTCGAGAGTTTCCGGAACGCGTGTACGCCAAGGGAGTGGACCGCGTGGAGCGGCTGGCGGAGTTGGGGCACGAGTTGCGCCGGCCGGAAGCAGATTACCTGGGGGAGGGGATCTACGAGTTGCGGTGGAGGTATCAGTCGGTGAATTACCGGTTGCTGTATTGCTTCCATGGACGGGAAGCGGTGGTGCTATCGCACGGGTTGACGAAGGAAGATCGGATCCCGCCACGGGAGATGGATTTGGCAATTCGGAGGAAAGCGGCCTTCCAGAAAAATCCGGAGGCCCATGCGCACGAGGAGGCGTTATGAAAAGAAAAACAAGGGACGGCTTGGAAATCCTGCGGGAGCGGGCGCACCGCAGTCCGCGCATTCAGCGGATGGTCGAAGAGGAACGTGTGAATTTCCGCGCCGCCTGCCTCATCCGGCAGGCCCGAAAAGAGGCCGGCCTCACCCAGGCGGAGCTTGCCGCCAAGGTGGGAACGACCCAGTCCGTCATCTCCCGGTTGGAGGATGCGGATTACACGGGGCATACGCTGGGAATTCTTCAGCGGATTCTTTCGGCCCTCGGGCAGAATCTGGTGTTGGATCTGGAGCCGGCGGGATCTCACCGGTAGGGTTCGGAGGAACGATGGCCCATGTCAAGAGGGGGGACGCCGAGGCGTTCTGGAGTTGCCCCGTTTCGGTGGGCGGGGGATCGCCTCATGAGTCAAGGTCAGCGCCCTTCGTGTTACCATCTCTCGAATGGATCTCTCCGCCGCGAGCGACGTCGATCTCATGTCCCACGTCAAGAGGGGAGACGCCGCGGCGTTTGCGGCCCTGGTGCGCCGCCATCAGGGCCCCCTGGTGAACTTTTTCCGCCGGATGGGCGCTGATAGGGGGGAGGCAGAAGACATGGCCCAGGACACTTTTTTGCGGCTCTACGGGTACCGGATGAAATACGTGCTGACGGCGAAGTTCACGACATTCCTCTACTTGCTGGCCCGCCACGCCTGGGCCGATGGCGTGCGAAAGCTCAAGCGCTGGCGCCGGGCCTCCTTCCCTTCCGACGAGGGGCCCTGGGAGGTCGAAAGCGCCGACGACGTCGCGCGGATCGCATCGCGCCTGGATCTGGAAGAGGCGCTTGCCCGCTTGAGCGAGCGGCTGCGGCCCGTGGTCGTGATGAGCGTCTATCAGGGGCTTGCCTACGAGGAGATCGCCGCCGCGCTCGAGATTCCGATCGGGACCGTGAAATCGCGGATGTTCCTGGCCCTGCGGCGCCTCAAGGAGGACCTCCATGTCGCTGCGCAAGATCCCCGGCCCGCTTGAACACCCGGCGTGCCGCTTCCAGGAATCGGCCGCGCCTTTTGCGCAGGGGCAGATGCCTGCGGCCGAGCGGGAGGCGTTCGCCGCGCACCTGGATGGCTGCGCCGTCTGCCGCCGCGAAGTGGAAGATTTTCGCGCGGTGCTGGCGCGTTTAAAAGATCTTCCGGCGGAGCCTCCGGGGCGGGATCTGGCGGGGCCGCTCGTGGCCGACATCTTTCCGGAGCGGCGGCGCCTCGTTTTTTGGTCTTGGCGCGCGCGCCCGGTGCGGTGGGCGGCGGCCTGCCTGACAGGGTTCATCCTCGGGGGGTTCACGCTTTTGCTGACCGAAAGCAAGAAACCTGCCGGGCCCGGCCGGCTGGCCCTTTCCGGCACGGATCTGACGCGTGCCCGCTCGGAGGGATTGGCCTGGCTGGCGGCCGCCCAGGAACCTGACGGAAGTTGGGCGCCCGGGCGCTGGGGAGGGCAGGAGCGCCACGCCGTGGCGCTCACGGGAGCGGCGCTCCTGGCGTTCTTGGAAGACGACGCCGCGGCGCGGACTTACGCCGGCGCCGTCGGCAAGGCCGCTCAGGCGCTTTTGCGCGCGCAGGGCGGTGCCGGGCGCTTCGGCCCGCCCGGAGAGCAGGCGCTCTACAACCACGGGATCGCGACGGCGGCACTTCTTTCACTTTACGCGCACAGCGGCAACCCCGCGCTCAGATCCCCACTGGGGCGCGCTGTCACCCATATCTGCGCCGCCGAGCGTGCCGACGGCGGCTGGGGATACGATCCCGGCGGCGCTGATCCTGCCAACGCGGCCTTGACCGTTTGGCAGGTGCATGCGCTCGCCCGGGCCACTGACGCCGGATGGGAGGAGGCGCGAGCGCCCCTGGAGAGGGGGTTGGCCTGGATGCGGGGGCTTGTCGACGGCCAGGGGCGTCTGGGGTACCGCGCCTCGGGCGATTTTCCCTGCGGGCATGAGACGCTCACCGCCATGGGAGCGTTCGGTCTGGCGGGTCCTTCCCTGACGGCGGCCGAACGCGCGCGATGGGGGGATTCTCTTCGCGCGATCTCTGTCTCGCAGGGGAGGGAGGTCGACTATTACCGGTGGTTTTTTCTCACGAGGGCTCTTCCTGCGGTGGAGGAGAACGCCGGGGCGTCGCGCCCCTGGGTGGCCGAGCTTCAGAAAATGCTCGTCGACGCCCAGGTTCGCGAAGGTCCTCTCGCGGGGAGCTGGGAACCGGCCGACCGCTGGAGTGCGGCCGGGGGGCGGGTTTTCGCGACGGCGTTCGCGGCCCTCGCTCTCTCAGCGCGTTGAACGAGCCCGACTTCGCCAATGAACGGGGTCAAAAGAAGCCGCCTTTGCCTGGGTCAGCTGAATGTAGATCCTCCAAAGTTCCCGGGCGTCCAGTCCGTCACATGGGTCCTCCACAGGTAGCCACCCTCGTTCAAGGAGGCCCACGGGGCCCAGGTTGCCCTCCGAGGTTATCCCGAGATCCGGATGCTGCCGATCCAGATTTGACGCTTGGGATTTTGGATTTTCGGCATCGAATGCGCGTAAGATACTTTGATGCCGGCGAGCGTCCTCGACTCCCCGCGCCTCAATAAGGCCCAGCGCCAGGCGGTCTCGGTCACGAGGGGACCGCTCCTGGTGATCGCTGGCGCCGGAAGCGGCAAGACACTCACGCTCACGCACCGCGCCGCCTATCTCATTGAACAGGGGGTTCCGCCAGAAGCGATCCTCCTTCTCACGTTCACGCGCAAGGCCGCCCAGGAGATGCTCCGTCGCGCGACGGGGCTTTTGGACGGCCGGTGCGAGCGGATCGCGGGGGGGACCTTCCACGCCTTTGCTCACCAGGTCCTGCGCCGTCACGGTCGGCACGTGGGGCTCGCCCCGCACTTCACGATCATGGACCGTTTGGATGCCGAGGAGACGATCGGGATGCTGCGCCAGGATATGGGATTTTCCGACAAGGAGCGGAGATTCCCCAAGCGCGAGACGGTCGCGGAGCTGGGCTCGAAAACCGTCAACTGCGCGGTGTCGCTTGAGGATCTCGTGGCGCGCGAGGCGCCGCAGTTTTCAGACGACATCCCGGACATTCTGAGGCTCCTCGCCGCCTATGCCTGCTACAAGCAGGATCACGCGCTGGTCGACTACGACGATCTTCTCGTGTGGCTTTGCCGGCTTCTCGAGGATGCCGCGGCGGTGCGCGATCTCCTGTCGCGCCAGTGTTCACAGATCCAGGTGGACGAGTACCAGGACACGAACCTCCTGCAGGCGCGGATCCTGAAACTTCTCACCAGCGCTCACGACAACATCATGGTGGTGGGGGACGACTGTCAGAGCATCTACTCTTTCAGGGGCGCGCGCGTCGCGAACATCCTCGATTTCCCCGCGCTCTATCCGGGCACGCGCATCGTCAAGCTCGAGGAAAACTACCGGAGCGTCCAGCCAATTCTGGACCTGGCCAATTCAATCGTCGGCCAGATGGCAAAAAAGTACGAGAAGCATCTTTCGGCCACGCGCCCCGAGGGGGAGCGCCCGTGCCTGCTTCGGGCCATCTCCGAGCGGGAGCTGGCCCTTGCCGTCACCCGCCGGATCCTCGAGGAGCGCGAGGAGGGGAAGGGGCTTTGTGAGATCGCGGTTCTTTTTCGGTCGGCGTACCATTCGTTTGAACTGGAGCTCGCGCTCGCGCAGGCGAACATCCCCTTCGTCAAGTGGGGGGGGATCCGGTTCATGGAGACGGCGCATCTCAAGGATTGCCTCGCTTTCCTGCGTGTGGTGGCCAACCGTCAGGACCGCCTTTCATGGCTCAGGCTTTTGCAGCTCGCGGAGGGGATCGGCCAGAAAACGGCGGCCAAACTGGTGTCGGAGCTTATCTCGGCCGCCGACCCGGCCGGGCATCTTGCGAAGGCCGCAGCCCCGGCGCGCACCAAGAAGATGCTCGGGGTTTTCGCGCGGCTTTTGGCCGACGTCGCACGCCTTGCGGGTCAGCCGGTCCGCGCGGTGGAGGCGGTGATGGAGGTTTACATTCCTCTTCTGAAGGAGAAATACCCGGACGACGCACCGGCGCGCCAGCGGGACCTAGATCAGTTTTTGGGGGTCGCCGCGCGGTACAAGGACCTCGGGACGCTTCTTTCCGACTTGGCCTTGGATCCGATTTCTGAGAGCGTGCGCGATGTCACGGGAGAGGCTCCTGACGAGGAGCCGCTCGTCCTTTCGACGATTCATTCGGCCAAGGGGCTCGAGTGGGGTGTGGTTTTCGTCCTGGGGCTCGTGGAGGGGAAGTTCCCGCCTGTCTATGCGGGGGAGAAAGCCGACGCGGTCGACGAGGAACGCCGCCTCTTCTATGTCGCCTGCACGCGCGCCAAGGACAAGCTGTACCTGACGCATCCCGTGTACCACTTCGAGCGCGCCTTTGGGACGGTTCTCTCACGCCCGTCGCGCTTCCTCGAGGATCTCCCCGGGCACGCCTACCGCGAGCTTCCCTACGCGCGCGCGGCCGCCGAACAGGAAAGCTGGGATTAGCGTTCTGCGGATGGCTTTTTGGATTGTCCGGACCGCGTGTGCATGCAGGCGATGCGGTGCACCAGGATGAAGACGTCCATGAGATCCAGGTTGTAGCGGGGGTCGTCGGCGTAGTCGACCAGGCAGTGGATGAGGTCTCGCACGTCCGTATAGGAGATGGTGTAGTTCTCGCCCCCTTTCGTGAATCCCAGGTGTTTCTGTAGAGTGTCCATGCGGGTCGGGGTCGCCCTCTCACGGCGCCGCCGCGATGTGGTATCGGCCGGAGGAGAAGGACGCTTGAGTTTTTTTGGACGGACAGGCAAACCCAGCGGGCGCTTTTTGGTACTAACAAAGAGAGGGCCCGAGCGTTAACCTCATGGAGCTCAGAGACGACGATATGACGCCGACCGAGGATCTTTTGGCGCGATTTTCTGCGAAGGACACGAACGTCCGGCGCAGCCTTGTCGAGCGCTACCGGGACCGCGTGTACCGGATCGCCTTCCAGATTCTAGGAGATGAGCCGAGGGCCTGGGACGCCGCCCAGGAGGTGTTCGTGAAGCTTCTGACGTGCCAAGGGAGATTTGAGCAGCGCCAAAAATTCGAGGCGTGGCTCTACCGCGTCACCTACAACGCGACGATGGATCTCCTGCGCCGGCCCCGCAGGCTCCGGGCGATGCCCGAGGAGGAGATCGTCGATCTCAGGATGGATGCCGCCGAAGGAGGGCTTGCGCGGGCCGAGGACAAGGACGCGGTTCGCGCGGTCCTCGTACAGATCCCGGCCAAGTACCGCGCGGCCCTAGTCCTGCGTGAGATGGAAGGGCTCTCGCCGGCCGAGATCGCGCGCGTCCAGGGGATCCCGCAGGGGCTGGCGCGCTGGCGCGTTTTCAAGGCCCGTGAGATGTTCCGGAGGATCTGGGAGAAAGACTATGGGCGATTCGATGAATGACGCGTGTCCAGGGTTCTCGGCCCGCATCCTAAGCCTGGCTAACGGCGACTTGCTTCCTTGGCAGGACGGAGCGCTCGAGACGCATCTGGCTGCCTGCGGACGGTGCCGGAGCCGCCTGGAGGTCGACCGCGCCGACCGCGCCGCGCGCGAGACCGCCTACGGCGCCGGGACCTTCCCGGCCGGCCGCGGGGAGGTTTTTGGGGAAGAACTTTCGGGGCGCGTGGCGCAGGTTGAAACTCAGGCGAGGGCTCCTGTCTGGCGCACCCGAGGGTTGCGCGCCGCCGCGGCGCTTCTCCTTTTGGCCGGCGGGATTGGCATCGGGTACCTCGCGGGCCCCTCCGTGAAGGCGTTTTGGGAGGGAGGCGAACGCATCAAGGAAAAAGGAAGCGCGCCGCTTGTGCCTGCCAAGGCCCGTCTGCGCTCAGCTGAAAAATCAAAAACGCCTCGGAATGCTCTCGTGCCCCGGCCAGAGATCGAATTCTTTGACAATGTTCAAACGGACCCGGAGCGCATCCGCTTCGTGTGGCCGGATCTCAAGTTGGCGTCGGCCGACCAGGGGGGGTTCTGATGGGACCGCGGGCGATTTTTTTCCTTTTCGGCGTCTTGGCGGTTGCCGTGTGGGGGGGCAGTCTCCGGGGGGAAGAGGCCTCCCTCCTGGCGCGGCTCGAGGCGGAATCGATCGCGGCGGTCGCCAAGGTCCGCCCCGGCGTCGTCCGGGTTGTCGCTCAGCGGGACGGTGTTTCCGGGCCGGCGGCTTTGATCCCAGCGGCCCTCAGCGGTTCAGGGGTCGTCTGGAGCCGCGAGGGGCTTGTCGTCACCGCGGCCCAGATCGTCTCTGGCGCCGGGGCGGTCAGCGTCGTCGACGCCAAGGATCGCACGATCCCGGCCGAGAAGCTCGGACATGACCCGCAGACCGGGATCGGTGTCCTCTGGATCCGGCCGGAGGGGGAGTCCTTCCCTGTCCCGGCCCGCGGCGATTCGAAGGCGATCCAACCGGGGGCGTGGCTTTTCGTCGTCGGGAATTCCCATGGCCTTGCGGGCACCGTGTCGATGGGGATCGCCAGCGGCTCCGAGCGGGTGGTCCATGTCGGGTCCGGTCCGGCGGCCCAGCGAGGTCTTCTGCAGACGACCGCGCCCATCAATCCGGGGGACAGTGGCGGGGCGCTTGTCAATATCCGCGGGGAGGTGGTGGGGATCATCCTGTCGTCCTACAACCGTGCTCCTTCCGAAGGGGGAATCCAGCGGTATTACGAGTTGCGCGGCCCCGAGGGGCGCACAGCCGATCCGGAGTTGCGGCATTGGACGGGACCGCTTTTGCCGTTTTCGGAGGCCGCCGTGGGATCGGAGGGGGTGGGGTTCGCGGTCCCGGTCCACCGGATCGAGCGATGCGTCGACGAGATCGCCGAGCACGGCCGGGTCCGGCGGGGATGGTTCGGCTTCACGTTGCGGGTGGCCACCGAGGCGGAGCGCCTGCAGTTAGGGCTTCCCGAGGAAGGAGCCCTTGTCGTCACGGGCGTTCAGCCCGGCTCTCCCGCCGAGCGCTCCGGGGTCCAGGTCCATGACCTTCTGTTGTCGGTCGACGGCCGGCCTATCGGGACCTTGAACAGTCTCCATGAGGTCCGCGAGGAGCTTGTGCCCGGGGCGCATGTGACGCTCGTCATGAGGCGCAAGGGAGAGGAGAAGCGCTTGGATGTGGTGCTCGGCGAATCGGGGAGGTGATCCATGAATTTTTTTGCGTGCGGAATTTTCTTAGCGGTTGCTGCCTTGGGGATTTCCGTTGTGGGCGCTTACGGAGGGGACGGCGCCCCCGACGCCCCCTCCCAGGAGGAGATCCGGAAATGGATCAATGATCTCGGGAGCGACCGCTTCGAAATCCGGGAGGAGGCGACCGGCCTCTTGAAGCTCTGCGTCCCTGAGGCCCGCAAGCTTCTCGAGGAGGCGACTGAGAGCTCCGACCCCGAGGTGCGCTACCGCGCCCGTTTGATCCTTGCGGAAAAGGAAAAGGAGCCGCCCCCCTCTTCCCCGGAGGCCAGTGCCTTGAGGGGAAAGATGCCTTTCAACTTGGTAAGGACGTTTGTCGGATCTTCCGTCAGCATCGAAGAGGGGCCAGCCGGCGTGAAGGTTGAGGTTTTCGAAGAGAAGGAGGGGAAAACGGAAAAACACCTTTACGAGGCGGCCAACCGGGAGGCATTCAAGAAGAAACATCCGGAGATCTATGAGAAATACCTGTCGGCCGACCACAAGATCGACTTGAGGAAATTGCAAGTGTTTTTCGGTGTGCCCGACGAATTGCTGAAGCTGTGGGAGGGGGAACTGAGGGAGGGCTTGGATGGGATGATCTTCGGCCAGCAAGAGGCGGCGCGCTGGTTTTTCGACGATGAGGAAGAGGATCGCAACGCACGTCTTCCTGCGCTGCCGCGGATGGGTGTGGCGCTTGCGGAACTCCCCGAGACCCTGGCGAATCACCTGGGGCTTTCCGGAGGGGCTCTCATCCAGAGCGTGGTCCCTGAGAGCCCCGCCGCGCGGGGAGGGCTGAAACCCTGGGACATCGTCTGCGCCTTCGGTGGCCAGAAGATCGCCGCCGCCGCGGACCTGAAGGAAGCGATTCGCACCTCTGCCCCTGATTCAAAAATCGCCGTCGACATCATCCGGGGCGGCGCAAAAATGGCCCTGGAGGTTTCGCTGGACGGCGACGGGGCCGGCCGGTAAGACGGTTCAATGCGCGGATGGTTGTGGACGCTCATTTTGGGAGTGGGGATCGGCGCGGGGCTGGTGCTCTCGCTCTCGACCGGTTTTCAGAAGGAAGCTCCGGCTGCCGGGGCAGCGCCTCCTGAGGTCCCGCCGCCGAGTCTCCCCGCGCCGGCGAGTAGTCTGGGATCTGCACCTACTTCCTTTTCTGAGGTTGTCAAAGCTGTCGCGCCGTCTGTGGTCCAGATCAATGTGATCCGGCGTTACCACCAGCGTGATCCCTTTTCTCTTTGGGGGGATGATCCGCTGTTCGAGCAGTTCTTCGGACGCCGCCGCGAGCGGGTGGTTGAGCAGCCGAGCTTCGGCTCAGGAGTCATCGTGGACGCGGACGGGAACATCCTCACAAACAGCCACGTCGTGAGCCAGGCCTCCGAGATCGAGGTCCTGCTCGCCAACGGCCGCTCGGTCCGCGCCAAACCGATCGGAGACGATCCGCTGACAGATCTGGCCATGGTTCGGATCAAGGAGCGCGACATCCTCCCGGCGCGCTTGGGAGATTCCGACGCCGTCCAGGTCGGCGACTGGGTCCTGGCGATCGGGAGCCCCATGGGTTTCTCACATTCAGTGACGGAGGGGATCGTCAGCGCTGCGGGGCGCACGAACGGTTACAACGACACGCGTTCCTATCAGAGCTTTCTCCAAACGTCGGCCGCCATCAACCCGGGGAATTCGGGCGGTCCCCTCGTGAATCTTCAAGGGGAGGTGATCGGCATCAACACCGCGATCGCGAGCTACGTCGGACAGTCCGCCGGGATCGGTTTTTCCATCCCCTCGAATTTCGCGCGCGAGGTGAAGGACGCCTTCCTGGAGCACGGGGGAGAGATCCAGCGGGGCTGGTTGGGGGTGTTTCTGGCGCCTACCACCAAGCGGGTCGAGGTCTCCCAGATCCTGCGGGGAAGCCCGGCCCATCGAGAGGGGCTGAGGTCCGGCGATATTGTTCTAGAGTTCGGCGGAAAGCTCGTATCCGGGCCTGACGCCTTCATTCAGGCGATCTTCAAGACGAAGCCTGGGACAGAGATCCCGATCAAGGTCCTTCGAGAGGGAGAAGAGATCAGCGGGACCGTCCGGGTCGCGACGCATCCAGGGATCCAGTAAGAGGGACGATCAAGGACTTCAGAAAACCCTCCAGTTTTTCAGCGTGGATGTCCCAGCCGTACTCCCGTTCGGCTTTTTTACGGGCCGTCTCACCGAGGCGCATGCGCGTGGCAGGATCGGCCAGAAGTCCTGCAAGCGCCGCGGCGAAGGCCGCGATGTCACCGAGGGGTGCGCATCGCCCTGTTTTTCCATCCTCCACGATCCGGTCCAGGGGAGGGACGGCGAAGGTGACGGTGGGGAGCCCCGCCGCCATGTATTCGAAAATCTTGAGGGGGGAGTAGTAGAAGCCGAAGCGCGCGAAGAGGGGGTTTTCGTCCGGTGTAAAGGGCGCGATCCCGACATCGGCGGCGGCCACGAGGTCCGGCATCCGCGCATGGGGGAGGGCCCCGAGAAGCCGGACGCATCCTGTTAGGTTGCGCCGGCTGATTTCCTCCTCGACAGTCGGGCGCATCTCGCCGTCGCCGGCTAGGAGAAAGATCGCCTCGGGGATGGCCTTGAGGACGCGCTCGGCGATCGCCGGGATCTCTTGCGCGCCGTGCCAGCGCCGGAACGTTCCGGTGAAGAGCGCTGTGGGATTGTCGGCAAGCCCCAGTTCCTTGCGCAGGGCGGCCCGGCCGACGTACCGGCGGGGGTGGAAAGAGTCCGTATCGACCCCCCAGGGGATTTCAAGCACCGGCACGCCCGGCGGCGCGATCCGGGCGTTCGGCGTCACGGCGCCGTCAGCCCCCGAGGCCAACCACCGGGAGGCTTCCTCGAAGAAAGCCGCGCGCACGGGTCCCCAGCCGCGGCGCTGGGCGATTTCCTCGGCATGCGGGTTGTTGATCTCGAGCACGAGAGGCGCCCCGGCCAGGCGCGAAAGAAGCAGATCCGCTCCCCCCAAGGCCGACCAGCGGGAGAGCACCGCGTCGCAAGGGAGGCGCGCCAGGCGCGGCGCACGTAGGAGAAGGAGGGCCGGCAGGGAGCGCCCCGCCCAGCGCATCGGAAAGCGCAGGATCCGGATCCCTTGGGCGGTCTCGTCGGCCGGCAAGCCGTCCTGCGCGGGGCAGACCAGGATCACCGCATGGCCGCGCGCGGCGAGGTGCCTGGCCGCTTCCCAGGTGTGGACAGATCCGCCATGGGAATCGGGAACCGCTTCCGTTGAGATGTAGAGGATCTTCATGACGGAAAGCCCCAAATCCCAAATCCCAAGCCCCAAACAAATCCCAAATCCCAAGCTCCAATGAATGAAGAAAGAGGGAATGTCATGTGCCGTGTTTCGTTTTGGATTTGGGGATTGGGGATTGTTTTGGATTTTGGGATTGGGGATTGGGATTTGGAGTGAGACGTTCTATAGCGGCTTGGTAGACCTCATCCACGCTGATTCCCTCCATGCACTCATGGGTCGGCCTGTAGCAGCGGGGTTGGCGGCACCCATGGCAGACGGTGGTGTTCTGGAGGACGGTCGCCTCCCCTAGGGGACGCCAGACTTTGGGAGCCCCGGGGCCGAAGAGGGCGACGACGGGCCGCCCCACGGCCGAGGCCAGATGCGTCGCCATCGTGTCGACGGAGACCACAAGATCCATCCGCGTGATGAGCGCTGCGGTCTCGTCGAGCGAAAACCGTCCGGCGGTGTTCTCGACGTTTTTGGGGCGGTTGATGAGACTTGTCAAGTGTGCTGAGGCCGATCTCTCCTGGGGTCCTCCCATGATCCAGATCCGCGCTCTCTGGGCGTCGATGAGCTTTTGGGCCAGGGCCGTCCAGCGCTCCAAGGGCCAGCGGTAATGGGACTGCTCGTTCCAGGGATGGAAAGCGACGCGCAGCCCGGCGGGAGCATCCTGGCGGTCTATTCCCGCCAGATGGGCGATGCGCTTCGTCTCATCGGCCGGGATGGCGAGGGAAAGAGATTCTGGGGGGGAGGTCGCCCCGGCGGCCCGGGCCAGAAGATGCACCACCTCGACCTGGTGCAGGATCGACTCCCCTGGAGGATAGTCGGTTACCGCGAGCCCCACTTGGGGAGGAGCCGGGACGGCGATGTCGCAAAAAAATCCCCGTTCCTTGTAGGCATACCCTACGAGGCGCCGCGCGCCGCTCGCGCGCGCCCAAAGAAGATGTTGAGGGACAAAAGAGCAGACGAGGGCGAGGTCGAATTTCTCCTTTCGGATCTGGCGCAGGGTTGAGAGCGAAGTCCCCGCAAACACCTCGTCGACCCCCGCGTGGAGGCGCGCCAGCGGTGCCATCTTGGGGCGGACCCAGAGGGCGATCCGGGCCTCGGGGAAACGTTGTTGGAGGGCGCCGACGGAAGGAAAGGTCGTCAGCGTGTCGCCGATCTTGAGAAGCGCAGTCACCAGGATCGCGCGCGGCTGGCCTTCTGACGGCGTCTCCCGCAGGCGCCAGAGCGCCAGCGGCAGAAGGGCCAGGAACGCCGCGGCGTCGACGACGATTTTTCGGAGTTTGCGGTAGTGCGGATAGAGGGGACCCAAGAGCGACGGGTTATGAGGAGAGGCGTTCATTGCGTCACGCGACATGTGTCATGCGACATGCGTGGGGAAGCGGGGTTTTTCGCATGACCCATGACCCATGACGCATGACTGTTTATGTGATTTCCAGTCGGCATCCGAGAAGCCCCGTCAGGAGCTTGGGGTAGAAGTCGGTCGATTTCTGGGGCATCCGTTCGCCGGCCCCGGCCACCGCCTGAACCTGGTCGACACGCGTGGGGTTCAGGAGGAAGGCTGCCTGGGCGGGAGGTTTCCCTTCGCGGACCATCCGGACGGCTTCGGCGGCGTGGCGCACGTAATGAAGGTTTTTTTCCTTTTCGAGAGACCCCGCGTCGATCCCGAGAAGCGGGTCGAGAATGAGCTCGTGGAGGATCGACACATCGAGGTTCTTCCAGGCCGAACTGCGTGGAAGGGGGATCTGGCGCTCGAGATCCACCGAGGAGAGGAGCCTCAAAAGCTTCAGCTGGAAATCTCCCGCCAGGGCCAATCCGAAAACATGATCATGGCGGCTCTGATCCATCCGCTTCTGCAGCTCTTCCAATCCCGGTGCCTTTTCCACCGCGAAATTTTTTTCGAGGTTCGAGAGCAGCTTGGCCGAGTCCCACCCCGCAACCCCGTGGACCACGCGGTGTGTGGGGAGAAGATTTAACCCCTCGTCGTCAGCGTTCACGAGGGTCGCGAGGACGTTTTCGAACGTTTCCGCCCCGGCGTCGGAAGCTGGTTTGAGGCCTGCGGTGCGGCATTCGTTTCGGAAATTCAGGGCTGTCTCATACCGGTGGTGCCCGTCGGCGATGAAGGTGTTGGCGTCCCGGATTGCCTCGACAGCCTTCTGGATCGCCGCCGGATCGGTCACCTCCCAGACTTGATGGAGATGGCCGTCGTCATCCGTCGCTTCGAGGATCGGCTTTCCCGAGACGAAGGGGGCGAGCGCCGCCTCCACCGCGCGCTGGGCGTCCTCGTAGATCATGAAGATCTGGCCGAAATGGGCGCGCGTCGCGCGCAGGAGTTTGAGGCGGTCCTCCTTGGGGCCGGCGAGGGTCCTTTCGTGCGGCCGGATCTTTCCGCTTGAGAGATCCTCGAGTTGGACCATCGCGGCGACCCCTTTGCGCGTCTTTTTCGTCCCGTCGATCCAGGTGTAGGTCTGGTGGTAAGGGTAGAGCGCGGGAGCCTTCCGGCGGACCAGGGCTTCGCTCGCCAGGAGCGTCCTCAGCATCTCGGCAGCGCGGGTGTAGACGTTTTCCTTCTCCGCGTCATCCGGGAATTCCTTCCCCTTGATGATCCGGACAATGTTGGCCGGATGCCTCTGGTGGTACGCCTCCTGGAGTTTGGCGTCGATCTTGTCGTAGGGTTGCGTGACGACCTTTGAGAGGTCTTCGATTTTCGCCGTGTTGAAGTGCGTCGCACGGAAAGGATGTATGACCGGCATAGCAAAAATATAAACGCCAAACCCCGGAGGCCAAACATCAAAACTGGTGGACCGTAGGATTGTCGACTAGACTTTCCCCGCATGCTGGACGTCGCCTGGATCCGCGCCAACCTCGAGACTGCGAAGGAGGGGATCGCCGCCAAGAACCATTCTTTCGCGTGGGAGCGGCTCCTCATGCTCGACGACTGGCGCCGCCATGGGATTTCCCAGGTCGAAGCGTTGAAGGCCGAGAAAAACACCGACTCGCATGAGATCGCCCGCCTCAAGCGCGAACGTTTTGACGCCGCAGATCTGATCGCCAAACAGCAGGCCGCAGGCGCCCAGATTGCCGCGATGGACGCGGAGCTTGTGGTGGTCGAGGAGGCGATCCGGGACATTTTGCTTTCGACACCGAACTGTCCGCATCCGAGCGTCCCGCGCGGAAAGGGCGCAGGGGCCAACAAGGTCGTCAAGACCTGGGGCACGCCGCGCACCTTCGACTTCCCCGCGAAGCCACACTGGGAGTTGGGAGAGGCCTTGGACATCCTCGATCCTGCCCGCGGCACAAAGGTCGCCGGGAGCGATTTTTATTTCCTGAAGGGGGCCGGCGCGGCCCTGGAGCGCGCCCTCATCTCCTTCATGCTCGACGTCCATACGCGTCAGCATGCCTACACCGAGCTTTTCCCCCCCTATTTGGTGAGCCGCGCCACGGCGACCGCGACGGGCCAGCTCCCCGTCCACGAGGAGGAGATGTACCACGTCAAACGGGATGACTTCTTTCTGATCTCGACGGCCGAGGTTCCCGTCACGAATTACCACCGCGAGGAGATCCTGCCGGCCGAGGTGCTTCCTTTGAAGTACGCCGCTTATTCGGGATGCTTCCGGCGCGAGGCGGGGGCCGCCGGGCGCGCGACGCGCGGCATCAAGCGGGTGCATCAGTTTAACAAGGTGGAGCTTGTGAAATTCGTCCACCCGGACAGGTCCTACGAAGAACTGGAACTTCTTTTAGCCGATGCGGAGGTGATCCTCCAGAAATTGCAACTCCCCTACCGGGTCGTGCTTTTGTCGACGGGGGACATGTCCTTGGCCTCCGCGAAAACTTACGATCTTGAGGTCTGGGCGCCGGGGTGCGACGAATGGCTCGAGGTCTCTTCCTGTTCGAATTTCGAGGCATACCAGGCCCGCCGCGCGCAGATCCGCTTCAAGGAGAAGGGGGGGAAACCCCAGCTCGTCCACACCCTGAACGGCTCAGGAGTGGCGCTCCCGCGCACCTGGATCGCGATCCTCGAGAATTTTCAGGGGCCTGACGGCTCAGTGACGGTGCCGGAGGTCTTGCGTCCTTACCTGGGCGGGTTCGATCGGATTTCTAAAGCGCCCAGCCGCTAACGAACCACCGGCACGCCTCCGCTGGCTTCGCGGCCGATGGCGGCATGGGGAAGGGCCGCCATCTCGGTCCTTTGAGCGATCTGGTATTCCCTCCGCCAGGCGTCGGCTGCCTCCGCCTCCGTAATGTAGATGTCGGCGTCGGAGCGGAATTCCACCTGCGCGTCGATCGACAGCAGAAAGCTGATCCGCTTGGCCTCCGAAATGCCTTCGTGTGCGAAGACGGGGTCGGTGCGCCCGCGCCAATAGAGCGCCTTCTGCACAAGCTCATAGGCCCGCTGGCTTTCGTAGCGCACGGCGAGCGTATGTCCGAAGCTCGCCACCAGTTCCTGGGCCCGGAGCGTTTCCATCGGCGCAGAAGCGGGCTGGCGCGCCTGACAGCCCAGCAGGACCAAGGACCCTGCCGTGAGACCACAGAGCGTTTTGCGGGACATAACTCACCTCCTCTGTGTATAGAGGACCCCCGCCAGGCGCTGTCGTCAAACGGTTTCCGGCCAAGAAGAGCAGGGGAAGGCATGCCGCATGAAAAATCAGCACAGTTTTCGAAAAATTAGCGCCGCCGCGCCGGCGAGCCCCGCGTCGTTCCCGAGCCGCGCTGGGACGATCCGGACCCCTTTCTGGCAAACGTCGATGGCGCGCGCGCGCGCGGCGCGCCGCACATGCCGGACGACACTGGGGATCCGACTCATCCCGCCTCCCAGGATGAACACATCGGGGTTGAAGGCGTTCAGGAGCCCCGCGACCGCGAGCCCCAGCGTCTCCAAGGCCTGTTCGACGGCGCGGCGCGCCCGTCGATCGCCTCGTCCGGCGCGCATGAACACCTCCCGAACATCTGACGCTGGAGACCGGGGACCAGGGACCGGGGACTTGTTGTATGTTTTAAGAATCGCCGTCGCCGAGCTGTAAAGCTCCAAGCATCCCCGCCCGCCGCACGGGCAGGCCGGGCCGTTCCGGTCGATTGTCATGTGGCCGAGCTCGGTCCCCAGCCCCCGGCCGCCTGTAAAAAGTTTTCCGTCGACGACGATCCCGCCGCCGATTCCGGTGCCTAGGGTCAGGAGGACCAAAGAGCGCGCGCCGCGCCCGGCGCCGAAGACCTGTTCGCCCAGAGCCGCGAGGTTGGCATCGTTCCCCACCGCGACGGGGAGGGTGAAGCGCCGGGCCAGCCGCGGCCCCGCCTCGATCCCTTTCCAGCCGGGGATGTTGGGGCATCCGCCGACGATCCGCCCGCGCGCGTCGGCGAGCC
>SBBH01000096.1 GCA_005239795.1 Planctomycetales bacterium | reverse complement strand
GTCGTGCTGGCGGGATGCCTCCTGCTCGGGGCCTGGGATCCTGGCTCCTCGGCCGCCGAGCAGGGAGCTCCCGCGCCCGAAACGCTGACCCTCGCCCGATGCCTCGCCCTGGCCGAGCGCCAAAGCGAAACTCTCGCCTTGCTTCTCGAGGAGATCCGGGCCTCGCGGGCAGACGAGGACCAGATCGCGGCGCTCGTGAGGCCGCGCCTGGCGGCCAAGGGGAGCTACACCCAGCAGGAGAGGATCGACGCGACCGTCGGAGGGTCGCGGGGATTCACGCTTCCGGAGCGGACCGAGACGTGGCTCGCCCTGGAACAGCCGATCTTCAGCGGATTTCGGGATCTCTACGCCGGACGCCAGGCGGCCGCCCAGACGCGTTCTTCCGAGAAGACGCGCGAACATTCTCTCCTGGAAGTGCGCCTGGCGGTCTCGGAGGCGTACGCCCGCGCCCTGGCGGCCCAAGGGCGCCTGGAGGCGGTGGAGTCGTCTCTGGCGCTCGAGCGCAGCCGCCTGGCGGAGCTCTCGGCGCGCCTCGAGGTGGGGCTTTCCCGCAAAACCGAGGTGCTCCTCGCAGAGTCCCAGACGGCCCGCCACGAGGCGGCGAGGATCGAGATCGCAGGGGAATGCTCCGACGCCCGCGCGTTTCTTGAGTTTCTGGTGGGGGAGCCCGCCGAAGGGTCTTTGGAAGAATTCCCGGCGCTGGATCTTCCGTCGCTCGAGCCAGCCTGGCTTCTCGACCGGGCTCTCTCGCGCCGGGCGGACCTGGCGGCCCTGCGCCGCCAGGAGGAGGCCGCGCGGGCCGGCATCGGTGTTGAGGAAGCGGGATGGTGGCCGACCCTCAACATGACGGGGAACCTCTACGATCGCCGGGAGGGGGTGAGCTCCGATATCGACTGGGACGTCAGCGTGGCGGCCCAGTGGCCTCTCTATGAAGGGGGGCGGACCGAGGCCGCCATCCGCAAGGCCAAGGCGCGCCATGCGCAGGCGGTCCTCTCGGTCCGCCAGAGGCAAAGGGAGATCCAGCGGGAGGCCGAGGAGGCGGTCTCGGCCTACCGGACGGCCCGCGCCGCGCGCGAAAGCCGCGAAAAAGAGGTCGCGGCGGCGGCCGAGACCGAACAACTTCTCTCAGAGGAGTTCCGTCAGGGGATCGCGACGCCTATCGAGCGGTTGACGGCCCAGGATGCGCTGTTGTCGGCGCGCGTGGCGCTGGCGGGCGAGCTCCTGGCCGAGCACACGGCGATCCTGCGTGTGTGGGCGGTGACGGGGGAGTTTCCACCGATAGGCGAGAGGGGCGAGGAGGAGAAAAAAAGATGATCCGCCAGGCACACAAGATGTTTTTCTCGATGGCGTGCCTGTTCATGGCCGGCGCATCTGTTCTGGCTGAGCCTCCGAGAACCGCCCGCGCGGTGCCTGTCGAGGTCGAACGCCTCGCGCCGCGCCCGATCCGCTACCGCCTCTCGGCCACGGGGAGCCTGGAGGCGGACCACAAACAGATCTCCTCTGAGGTCTCGGGCGTCGTGCGGGAACTTTTTTTCGAAGAGGGGGATGTTGTCGAAGCGGGGAAGATCCTGGCGACGATCGACCCCGAGCGCTACCGCTTGCTGGCCGCCAAGGCCCAGGCCGCTTCCGAGAAGCTCGAGGCTCAGGCGCGCGAGGCCCAAAGCGCCCTGGCGCGGCGAAGGCAACTTCGCGAAAAAGATCCGGGGTGGGTCTCCGAGGAAGAGATCCTCCAGCATGAGGCCCGTTTGGCCGATGCCGAGGCTGCCCATAGGGAGGCGGTGGTGCTCCTGAATTTGGCGCGCGAGGACGAGAAGCGCTCCTGCCTTCGATCGCCGTTTTCAGGGGCGATCGAGCGGCGCCTCGTCGTCGCCGGGCAATACGTGCAGGCAGGCGCCCTCATCGGCGCCGTCGTGGACACAGAGGTTCTGCGCCTGCGGTTCAGCCTGACGGAGGCGCAAGCGGAAAAAATCGCTCCCGGGCAGGTCCTCTCGTTTGCCGTGGGGGCCCTTCCCGGCCGGCGCTTCGCGGGGACGGTCTTTCATGTCGCCTCGCAGGCCGACCTGGGAACGCGCACCGTGGAATGCGTGGCGCGCGCGGAAAACCCCGAGAGGATCCTGCGCTCGGGGCAGTTCGCCCAGGTGGAGATCGAGACCGCCCAGAATCTTTCGGCGATCGCGGTGCCGGAGTCGGCGCTTCTTCCAACCGACAAGGGGTATGTCCTCTTCGCGGCCGAGGGGGATGTCGCGCGAGAGCGGCTCGTGACGCTGGGTTTGCACCTGGCAGACGGCCGCGTCGAAATCCTGGGAGGGGTTTCCTCCGGCGAGACGATCGTGACGCGCGGGGCGAAGTTTTTGAAGGATGGAATGACGATTGAGTATCGAAATGAGAAATGAGAAATGTGAAATGTGAAATGAGAGAAGAAAAGGCGATCTTATTTCACCTGATTTCCTCTTCAGTTCATTTCCCATTTCCCATTTCAGGAGTTAGTCATGACGCTCTCTGACATCTCCATCAAGAACTCCGTCTTCGCCTGGATGCTGATGGCGGGGCTCGTCCTGTTCGGAGCCCTGGGCTACTCGCGCCTGGGAGTGAGCGAGTACCCCGAGGTGGATTTTCCCACGATCTCGGTCTCGATCACACTCGAGGGGGCCTCGCCGGAGGTGATGGAGACGGATGTCGTCGATCCGGTCGAGAACGCCGTGAGCGCCATCGCGAGCATCAAGGAGATTTCGTCCTCCAGCCGCCAGGGGCGCTCTGACATCACCGTGGAATTCGAGATCGATCGCGACATTGACGCGGCTTTTCAAGATGTTCAGGCGCGCGTGGGCCAGGTACAGAAGGAACTCCCTCCCGACATCGACCCCCCCGTCGTGGCCAAAACCAGCTCCCTGGAGCGGCCGATCCTCTGGCTGTCGCTCTCCGGAACGCGCCCCGTCCAGGAGCTTTCGGAGTACGTCAAGAACCACTTAGTGGACCGGTTCCAGATCATCCCTGGCGTCGGGGACATCATGGTGGGGGGATATCTTCCCCGGATGGTCCGTATCTGGCTCGACGGGTCGCGTCTGGAGTCCTATGGCCTCGCCGCCGGCGATGTGACGGCGGCTCTGGCCCGCGAGCATGTCGAGGTTCCCGCAGGGCGGATCGAGACGGACGCGCGTGAGCTGACGGTGCGCGCCGAGGGGGAGGCGGCCTCCTTAGACGAGATCCGCCGGATCGTCATCGCCGAGCGCCAGGGGACGCAGATCCTTCTCTCGCAGGTGGCGGTGGTTGAGGACGGGACCGAGGATGTCCGCCGGATCTCCCGTTTCAATGGCCAACCCGCCGTCGGGATGGGGATCAAGAAGCAGTCCGGCGCCAATGCCGTCGCCGTCGCCCGGGCGGCGAAGGAGCGACTTTCCGAGATCCAGAAGGAGCTGCCCGAGGACCTCTCCCTGGACGTGAGCTACGACGGGACCGTTTTCGTCGAGGAATCCGTTCGGGAAGTCATCTTCACGCTGGTCCTCGCTGGCATCCTGACCTCCGCAGTCTGCTGGCTTTTCCTGGGTTCCTTGACGTCGACCGTGAACGTGCTCCTCTCGATCCCCACCTCGATCGTCGGGGCGTTCGGCGTGATGTACTTCGCCGGTTTCACCTTGAACCTCTTCACCCTGATCGGCCTCTCTTTGGCGGTCGGGATCGTCGTGGACGACGCGATCATGGTCTTGGAGAACATCTACCGCCACGCCGAAGGGGGGAAACCCCGCCGCGAGGCGGCCCTCGTGGGCGCGCGCGAGATCACCTTCGCAGCGATGGCGGCGACCCTGGCGATCGTCGCCATCTTCCTGCCGGTCGCCTTCATGCGGGGGATGATCGGGCGGCTCTTCTTCGAGTTCGGCGTGACGATCTCGGCGGCGGTGGCGCTGTCGCTTTTGGAAGCGATCACGCTGACGCCGTCCCGATGCGCCCAGTTTCTCACCGTAAGGGAGCGGCGCACGGCCCTGGGGCGCGCCGTCGAGCGGCTTTTCGAGAGGATGGCGGGGGGATATCGCGCGCTCCTGGCCCCCTGCCTCGGCCATCGCCTCTGGGTCTTGGGCGGCTCGGCCGCGATCTTCGCCGCATCCCTGGCTCTGTCCCAGACGATTGGCCGGGAGTTCACCCCGGCGCACGACCAATCGCGGTTCCTTGTGCGGCTCGAGACGCCGATCGGGAGCTCCATCGAGGAGACCGACCGGATGGCGCGGATCTGCGAGGCGGAAATCATGAAGCTTCCTGAGATCCAGCGGTACTACATGGCTGTCGGCGGCTTCGGCGGCGGGGACGTGGATTCGGCGATGCTTTTCGTGACGCTCAAGCCCGCTTCCGAACGCGAGAGGACGCAGGCTGAAGTCATCGCCGAGGTCGACAAAACCTTGAACGTGCTGCCCGGCATACAGGCGGCACCGCAGGATCTTTCTCAGGCGGATCCCACACGCCCCGGGCGCAGTTTTCCAGTGGACTTCTCGATTCGCGGAGGCGACTGGCAAAAACTCGGGGAGTATGCCGACCAGATGAAGGAAAAGATGAACGCCAGCGGTTTTATGACCGCTGTCCGCACGGATTTCCGGATGGGCCAGCCCGAGGTGGCGATAAAACCGCTGCGGCAAAGGGCGGCGGACCTGGGGGTCTCGATGGAGGCGATCGGCGCCACCGTGAACGCCTTGGTCGGTGGGGTGAAGGTGGGGCACTATAAGGAAGGGGGACGCCGCTACGACGTGAAGATGCGCCTTGTCAAGGACCAGCGGTTGCGCCCGGAGGATATCGAGCGTCTCTTGGTGCGCTCGAGTTCCGGGGCGCTCGTGCGGCTCTCGGACCTCGTCACGATCGAGGAGCGCCCCGCGCTCCAGACGATCATCCGGAAGAACCGCGAACGGGCGGTCACCGTCACGGCGGGAGTCGCCCCCGGCAAGACGCAGGAAAAATGTCTCGATGAGGTCGAACGGATCGCGAAGGAGATCCTGCCCGAGGGGTATCGCCTGGTCTTCTCGGGGAGCGCCGAGACCTTTCGCGAGTCTCAGCAGAGCCTGATGTTTGCCCTCTGGACGGGGGTGGTGGTCGCCTACATGATCCTGGCGTCGCAGTTCAACAGCTTCATCCACCCGGTGACGGTTCTTCTGGCGCTCCCGTTCAGTGTGACGGGAGCTTTTGTCTTCCTTTGGATTTTCGGCCAGACCCTGAACATGTACAGCACGATCGGCCTCATCCTCCTCATGGGGATCGTGAAGAAAAACTCGATCCTGCTTGTCGACTACACCAATCAGCGGCGTGAGGAAGGGCTTGCTGTCGACGAGGCTCTGCAAGAAGCCTGCCCTGTCCGTTTGCGACCGATTCTCATGACGTCGCTCTCGACCATCGCGGGCGCGATCCCGGCGGCCTTGGCGATCGGCCCCGGAGGAGAGTTGCGTTCCTCGATGGCCTTGGCCGTGATCGGCGGGATCCTCTTTTCCACACTGCTCACCTTGTTCGTGGTTCCGTGCGCGTACAGCCTGTTCGAGAGCGTTCGGCAGTGTTGGGGCGCTGAAAAACACTAGTCCCTAGCCTCTCTTTTTTAATATACCTTGATTTTATACGATAACGTCGTATATTTTCAACGTGTCCTCCGAGCGGCCGCGCCTGTTGGAGCCCGTTCTGCGCCGCGCCTTGCGGGAACACCCTGTCGTGTGGGTCAGCGGCCTGCGGCAGGCGGGAAAGACGACCCTGGTTCGACGGATCGATCCCGGACGGGCCTATTTCACGTTGGATGATTTGAGCCTTCTGGCGGCCGCGCGTGAGGATCCGCAAGGATTCATCCAGAGCCTGCCTCGACCCGTGACGCTCGACGAGGTCCAGCGCGTGCCGGAACTCCTCCTGGCGATCAAGCGGGAAGTGGACGTTCGTCGGAGAGCCGGCGCCTTTCTTCTGACGGGGTCGTCCCAGATCCCCGCGGGCCGCGGCGTGAAGGAAACCTTGGCGGGGCGCGTGGCGCTCCTGCGCCTGCGCCCCCTGACATGGGCCGAGGCGGCGGGAAACGCGCAGTCCAGCCTCCTGGACTTGCTCTTCCGCTTCCGGTCCGCCAGCGAGCTCTCCGCGGCCTTCGCAGGCCGGACCGCCTCTCCCCTGGACAGCGCAAAACTGATGATGGGCGGCCTGCCCGTTCCTTTCCTGGGCCGAAAAGGTGTCGGCGCGCGTGAGCGGTGGTTCGAGCAGTACCGGGCCACCTATATCGAACAGGATGTCCCCCCTCTTGTCCGCATCGAGGAGGTCCCCGCGTTCGTCCGGTTCCTGTCGCTTGCGGCGGCCCGGACGGCGCAGGCGGCCAACATGGCCGCGCTGGCACACGACGCCGGCGTCTCTGTCGATACGGGGGTGCGGTGGTCAGCGCTCATGGAAATGACCTTTTTAGCGGATCGCATCCCCCCCTACTGGCGCAATATCGCAAAGCGGCTGGTGAAATCTCCCAAGCTGCATATCGGGGATGCCGGTCTCGCGGGGCACTTGGCGGGTGTGCGCGGCTGGGGGGACGCCAGGCGCCTCAACGTGGCGGGGCGGCTCCTCGAGACGCTTGTCGCCCAGCACCTCCTGGCCTTTGCAGACGCCGCGCGGGTGCCGACGCGGATCTTCCACTATCGAACACAGGCCGGGGCCGAGGTCGACTTTGTCCTCGAGCGTGGGACGCGGCTCCTTCCGATCGAGGTGAAGACGGCTTCCACGGTGAGGACCGCCGACACGCGCGGCCTGGGCTCTTTTCTGGAGACGTTCGGCCGTGCGGCGCCCTTCGGCCTCGTCCTGTATGGAGGGGCCGAGGCAGTGCCGCTTGCGCGCGGCCTCGTTGCCCTTCCCCTGTCCTTTGTCCTGGAAGGGGGGCTGTAGTATAAGTTTCTCTATGGGGATTGGGATTTGTCCGCCTACGCCCATGCGACGTGGCCGCATGGGAAAGCTTCGGCGGAGGGGATTGGGATTTGTCCGCCTACGCTCATGCGGCGTGGCCGCATGGAGAAGCTCCGGCGGATCCGCCGGAGCACCACAGGTGCAAAGGCGGAGGATTTTGGGTTTGGGGTTTGGGATTTTCCTTCTGGCCGGCTGCGCCGTCGGAAGCCGCGCGGGGCGTCTCGCCGACGCCCAGGCCAAACATGCCGCGGCGGCCGCCTTCCGCTACGACGGCACGAACCCCCAAGGGTACGACGAATACCTCCGCGTCAAGGACGGCGCCCGGATGGTGTATGTCCCGGCCGGCCCCTATCCGCGGCGCCCTTACGAGGGGACGGCGCTTCTTCAGGAGCCGCAGGAGGTCGATCTGCCGGGGTTCTTGATCGACAAGTACGAGGTCACGAACCAGCAGTTCGCGCGTTTCGCCAATGAGACACAGGCTGAATTGTTCACCAGCCGGTTCGGCGAGACGGTTCCCCTGTTCATCGAGCATCCCTGGGGGGTCCGCCGCATGGGCAAGGGGGAAGGTCAAACTCCGGGATGGGCCTCCCAGCGCGGCTACGAAAACCACCCCGCCGTCGGCGTCACGGGGTGGGGCGCGATCCTCTACGCCCAGTGGGCGGGGGCGGAGATCCCGACGGCCGACCAATGGATGAGGGCGGCCGTCGGGATC
>SBBH01000258.1 GCA_005239795.1 Planctomycetales bacterium | reverse complement strand
CGCGGCAAAAGGCGCCTGCGTCGCTTCTGCAAGGCACGACGCCATTGGAAATCTTTGGCTCATGTCAGAGGCGTCCTAGATTAAGTTGGCGGCAATGGGGCTAACTCTGTGCGTCGCTCAAGAGCCGTGCGAGGTCGTCGTCGCGTCCCATGACGATCAGAGCGTCCCCCTTGTGGACAACGTCCTTGGCCGAGGGGGGGTCGATCAGGAATTCCTCAAACTGCTCCTCACGGAGATTTCCGACGGGCTTGCGGTGTTTGATGGCCACGACGTGGACGCGGAATCGCTCTCTGAGGTTTAACTCCGCCAAGGATTTTCCGTGGTATTTCAAGGGGGCAACCACCTCCACTATGCTCTGGACCTTGGTGAGTTTGAGGTAGTCGATCAGAGCCGGCCGCAGGATTTTTTGGATGAGTTCGCGGGCGGCCTCCTCCTCGGGAGTGATCGTTTCGTCGGCGCCGATCAGCTTCAGGATGCGAGCCCTCACGGGATTGGTGGCGCGCGCAATGACGCGGGGGACTCCCAGTTTCTTCAAGAGAGCTGTCGAGAGGACCGCCGTCTCGAAATCCTCCCCGACGGCGACGACGGCGACGTCGATCGTGGCGATCCGCTGGCTTTTGATCTCTTCCTCGTTGGTGGCGTCCATCCGGACGGCGGCCGCCACCTTGTCCTTGATGTCGTCGACCAGGAGGGCGTTGGCGTCGGCGGCGATCACGTCCATGCCGCCGCTCTGGAGGCCTGCGGCCAGGCTCTGTCCGAAGGTCCCCAGGCCGATCACCAGGCACCGCACGGGGGGAGTTTACCGCGGCGCCTATCCGACGGCCACTTCTTCGGCGGCGTAGGCGTAACGCAGGCCTTTGCGCCGCTTGGCGATTGCCACCATGATCGTGAGAGGGCCGAGGCGCCCGGCGAGCATCGTCAAGCACACGAGAAGCCTCGCCATCACCCCGAGCTTCGGGGTAATCCCGGTCGAGAGCCCCACCGTCCCAAAGGCGGAAGTGGTTTCGAAAAGGACGTCGATGAAACGGAATTCCGGATGCAGAAGCGCCAGCAGGAAACTCGAGAATGTCACGATCAAGGCCGAGAGAATGAGGATCACGACCGCTCCCTGGACTACGGTTCGGGTGAGCGACCGGCGCGAGATCTCCACTTCTTCGCGGTTCTTCCAGATGGCCCGGACCGAGGCGTAGAGGACCGCCGTCGTGGTCGTTTTAATCCCCCCGCCGGTGGAGCTGGGGGAGGCCCCGACGAACATCAGGAGAATCATGAAGAAGAGCGCCGCGTCGGAGAATCGGTCCAGGGCGACCGTGTCGAATCCGGCTGTGCGCGTCGAGATGGAGAGGAAAAGGGCGTTGGCGAAGCGCCATCGGTCTTCTGGCACGGTGGAGAAGGCGCGGCCGTATTCGACGAAAAACAGGAGGAGGGCCCCGGCCGCGATCAGGATGAGCGACATCCGGATCGCCAGGCGGGACTGGAGCGAGAGCGCTGCGGCGCTCCCCGAGGCTGGAGAGAAGACGCCGGGCCGGCGCAGGCGGTTTCGGATCCAGCGTATCGCGCCCATCAGGATCTCCTGCAGGGTGGGAAATCCGATCCCCCCCAGCAGGATGAGTGCTGCGATGCCGGTCAGAACCGCTGGGTTGCGGGCGTAGGATCCCAGGTTGTCGCTCTCGATAGAGAATCCCGCGTTGCAGAATGCGGCGACGGAGTGGAAAAAGCTGTAGCGGAACCGCTCCCAGAAGGGGCACGTGTCGGGGAGATGCCAGGCGTCCATCAAAAGAAAGGCTCCGCCGAGCTCGATCGCAGCGGTGCAGGTCACGATGAAGATGACCGCATGGATGACCTGTCGGAACGACCGACCGCTGAAAATGTCCTTCACAGCGGCCTCATGCCCGAGGTCGGAGCGATCTCCTAGGAGCAATGTAAAGAAGGAAGCGAATGTGACGATCCCCAGGCCGCCCAGCTGGATCAAGCCCAGGATCACGTTCTGGCCGAAGGAGGAGAAGTGCAGGGCTGTGTCGCGCACCGTGAGCCCTGTGACGCATACGGCGCTTGTCGCGGTGAAGAGCGCGTCATGCCACAGGATGGGCCCGGCGCCGGCCGCGCGCGCGCGCGGAAGCACGAGGAGGACCGTCCCCGCCAGGATCAGGGCAGGAAACGTGAGAAGCATCAAGGTCAAGGGGGTCATGCGGGCCAGGCTCAGGCCCGCCGGGGGCCTCGAGCGGCGCTTGAGCGCCCGAGACACGAGATCAAATCCCTCCACCGATCCGATGCTGGCCAGGAGGATCCCCCGGACCGTCCGCGTATCGGGCAAAAGGGACGACAGCGCCTCAGGCAGAAGCGCCGCGGCTGAAAATCTGGAAAGGACGATCAGCGAGGCCAGCACCAGGCGCCCCGCTTGGTGGGACAGAAAAAGCGCTGTGTCGTCGCTGGTGAGAGCCAGGAGCCAGAAAGCGAGCGTCCAGCCATTCAGCAGGATGGTTCCCGATTTCTCCAAAGGACCCCAGCCGGCAGGCCACTCGAAGAGCCCTCCGGCTTGGACAGCCAGGAGCCCGATGATTGCAAGCCCCGCAGTAGTCATGGTTTTCCGGAGCCGGCGGACCCACCGGTGCCTCCATGAAGTGCTATGGGAAACCAGGAAAGAGGGTAGAGAGGGAGGGGACGGCGGGGGGATCATCGTTTCTTCTTCTTCTTGAAGAGGTCTTCCAAAAGTTGCCCTCCCCTGCTCTTGGCTTCCTCTTCGAGGTCCTTGCGGCGGCTCTGGATCTCTTCCTCCAGGAGTTTCTTAGCCAACGTCTCGTAGTCGACATCGAGGATCGGGTGTGCGATCGCTCCGTGCGCGCGGATCCCGCCGGCGGCGTTCAGGGCACGGATGATTTTCGCCAACTGAGAATTCCCCTCGCTTAAGTGTCCCTGGATGAGGATCCGCTGGTCGATGGCGCCATCGAAATTCGTCCATCCGCGGATCTCCATCGGGATGTCGCCCTCGACGCGGGTGAGGTGATTGATCAAGCGCCGATCCTTGATCTCGAACTCCTGCGTGATTTTTGTGAAATCGAGGGTGGCAAGTTCCATCGTGCGGAGTTTTTCGGCCAGAGCCCCCAGGAGGACCGATCCCTCAATTCGGCCGTTGGTGAGGGTCCACGTTTGCGGGCCGGGGGTGCGGAGGCTCTCCGCCAGCTGGGCCGGAGCCGTTCCGCGGCTGGCGAATACCGCGTCGGTCTCGATCGTGAAACGGGCGCGCCCTCCTGCCGCTGGGACGAGAGGGAGCGCCAGGGCCATGAGCCGGGCGTCGGCAACATCGAGATCAATTTGAGCCAGGTGCAGACGCGCCTCGTGTCCATCGGAAAGCTGCATCGTGACGTCGCAGGCGGCTTTTCCCTTGTTGACCTGGGCCGAAAGGCACGCGCGGATCCCGTCAGCCTTCTTCAAGTCAAGATCCAGCGTCGCCTCCCGGATCGCATTGGTTTGGAACGCGTACGTGGGGAGCGCCAGGCTCATCTTGCCGGAGAGTTCCTGGGCGGCGGCCTCGAGCGTCGATTGTCCGGAGAGAGCGCGGCGGATCCCTGCCACATTCAACGTAACAACGCCTTTCTGGCCGGCCGTCTCGATCGACAGATCGTCGCTCTGGAGAAGATCGGCGTCGGGGTCCGACGTATAGCGCACGGAACCGTTCAGGGCGATCGGGGAGGCCCCTTGGGGATTCAGAATGACCTTGTCCAGGCGGCAGAGAAGCGCGCCCCGGGGTCCTCCCGGCCCAAGCTCGAGGGAGCCGGAGGGAATGGCTGTTCCCGAAATGCCGAAGGGGCGCAGGGAAGGAAGGAGCGCGGCAAGTCCCGTCAGATCCAAAGAGGTTTCGCCGAATGTCAGGGCTCCGGTGAGCGGTTGGAAGGAGGTGTTCGCTGAGGCGCACAAAACCCCGAAGGGGCCGGTTGCTTCAAGGCGCTTCATCTCCCACGCGCTGCGCGCCAGGTTCCCTTCGGCTTCCCACGCGAGGGCAGAGGGGGTTCCGGCGGGTTTTTCGGCGGCAACGGTCCCCTCGCTGTTCTTCACGTGCAAGCCGGCCGGCCCTAGATCCAGCGTCCCTTGGGTCCTCACGCGTTCTCCTGCCCAGTCGATCGCTAAATCGCTCAGAACGATCTTTCCCCCGATGCCGACGGGAAGGGCCGACATCGAGGCCAGCGTCTGGATCGCTGTGTTTTCAAGGTCGATCGCGATGGAGGGGAGACGCGCCTCGCAGGAAAGGGGATCGGCCCAGGAAAGCGACAGGTGCTCCCCATCGATCGACAACCCTTCTCCTGTAAACCTCAGGGGCGTCAGCCGCAGCCGCGAGGCAGCCATGTCGAGAGAGCCGGCCGTCTGCGCCGTCCACCGCAGATCGCCTAGGGAGATGGCAGGGGCGTTTGGACTTTGCCATCCAGCACCGGACCAGGCCAGGGAGGCGGATGCCGAAAACGCTGAGGGGGCTCCCCGCACAGAGACGTCTCCGGCAAGCCGGCCCGTTGGAAAAGGAGCAGCGGCGAGCCCTGGAAAGAGGGCTCGGGAGAGGGGGTTGAGGCGGTCGGCATCCGCAGTCGCGCGGAGCGTGAGATCGATCGCGGGATGGTCGCTTGCCCAGCGCAGGGTCCCCGGAGCCGCCGTAAACGAGAGAAAGCCGGATTCGAACGCGAGCGCGTCGATCGAAATCTCAGAGGACTCGGGGTTCCACTGTCCCTGGTGTGTGAAGGCAATAGAGGGGAGCGTCAACGGCTCCGGGAGCGGCCCTCCCTCAAGGCGCAGGTTTTCGCCTCGGATCGATGCCGCGACATCGATCTTCCGGGGTGATCCGTGCACCTGGGCTTTTGCCTCGAGCGTCCCGGCTGTTATCTGCAAGGAATCCGGTCCCGGCCCTGGCGTCCCGGCGCCGGGCGACAGCGACGCCGCGAGCGCCAGATCGACAGCACTGGCTTCAAGATTTCCGCTGAGGTTGACCGAAAGTCCTGGAGGAGAAAGATCCAGGCGCCCCTCATCGATCCGGAGGGCGCCTGTCTTGGGAGACCATCGGACGGCGATCACATCGGAGAGCCGGGCAGGGGGGAGTGCCAGCGACGGATGGGAGAGTCCTTGGGCGCTCCCTTCGAGGCGGATCTGGATTTCCTCCGCATTCCCTGTGGCTTGGATTCTCTGGGAAAAGGAGCCTGCGGGGGCCCATTGTTCCACCCAGGGGGTGAGGGTATTGGGTAGGCTTGTCGCATGTCCTTCGAAGGAGATCGCGTCCGGCGCGATCCGGCCGCTCCCCGCAAACGTCACGCCGCCGAGCGCCATGTCGACCGACGCGATCTCAAGGCGGTTCCCTGCGGGGTACTCGGAGCGCGCTTCGAGGGCGATCGATCCCTTTCCCCACACCGTCTTGGCGTCCGTCGAAAGGCGAAGGGCGAGCGGCCATGTTCCGGGGAGGGGGGTCGAGGAAAGCGCCACGTCCGCCTGTGCCGAAAGTCCCGTCAAGGCGACGGCGCCTGCTCCATTCGGGAACAACGCGACCGTCCCATCCGCGATACGCGCCTTTCCTTTCACGGCGGGCATGGGAGAGGGGGTCCCGGACCTAGCCGGGGAGGCGCTCGCGGATGGCGGTCCCAGGCCGGCGGCGTTCCAGGTTCCCTCGGTTGATTGGCGCAGGGTAACGCGGGGAGATTCAATCGTCAGATCGAGATCCTCGATCTGGCCAGATAAAAGCCCTGTCAGCGAAGCGGAGACCCGCACCCTGCTGATCTCGGCGAGCAGACCGGGGCCGAAGGAGGCGGGAGTGTCGATCCGGATCTGGCAGAGTTGGGCGCCCGTCCAGAAAAGGGAGAGGGTTCCGATCGAAACGCCAGTCCCGAGCGCAGATCTCGCTTCGGCTTCCAGGCGGCGCTTGAGCCATCCGGTGGGGAGCCACCAGGGGAGCGTTCCCACAGCGGTCGCCAGGAGCGCGCAGACGACGAGTCCCGCTTTGAGGATCGTCGCCTTGCGCATGGTCGGGAACGAGTCTACCCCTCTGAATTGAATCGCGGCAAGTGACCTGTTAGGATTCGCGCGAAAAAAATGGCTGATCTATTCTATTGCAATGGGCCGTTTTGATTCTGTCATTTTGTCTTCAAGCTTTTTCGCGCGAATCCTAAGAGAGAGAGGCATTGAGAACCCTTCGCGGAAGTGGAGCTGTATGAATAGATCAGAATTCTTATGGTGGGTAGGGCGCATCAGGGACATCCGGCGCCTCGTGTGCGCGGCTCTGATCCTTGCATCGCTTCCGGGATGCCTGGGGTATGCGACCTATCGGTCTCAATTCCCGTCCGAGATGCGTCAGATGGGCGTTGCCGTCTTCGGCAACGAAACGCTCTACACAGGGCTTGAGTTCGATCTGACGCGCGCTGTCCAGGAGGAGATGACGCGCCGTATTGGCGCGCCGCTTGTGGCCGAGGGGGATGCTCGGGTGATGCTCTCAGGCCGGCTGGTTGAATTTTCGCCGCGCGAGGCCTTGACCGTGGGAAGGGGCGACATCGTCATCGATCGGCAGGCGGTGGCGGCGGCCGCCGTGCTCCTCAAGAATGCTGACGGGAAGGTCCTCTACGAGAATCCTCGGATCTCGGCTTCGGTCACCTATAGGCCCGCCGCCGGACAGGGTGAAGCAAAGGCGTACCGGGATGTTCTGACGGAGCTCGCCCGCCGGATCGCGCTGGCAATCCTCGACCGTTGGTAGTTCACCTGGGCGCGATCATGCGATCTGGGATCGCCGCATGCCTTTGGGGGGCCGCAGGGTTTGCGATAGCGGCCGAGGGGCTTCTGCCGGTCCAGGTCTGGACCGAGAGCGGCCGGATCGTCGCCGAAGAAGATTCCGCCACTGTGCTCATCGAGGGAGGTGTGCGCGCCGAGTTTTCGGGGTTGTCACTCGCCGCCGATCGGGCGGTGGCCTTCCGCCAGTCCGGCGAACTCTACATCGAGGGGGGTGTCCGAGCGACATGGGAAGGGAACGTCTTGGAAAGCGCCTCCATGCTCGTCCGCTTCCACGCCGGCGAGGCGCTCGTCTGGAAGGCGCGCCTGTCGACCTCGCTCGCCGATTCCACACAAACCCCTGTACATATCGACGCGGATCTGATGCGCGTGACCTTCAGCCAGGTTGTTGATCCGGACGGGACACTCAAAAATGAGATCCGGATCCAGGGGACGCACGGACAGATCTCGGTCTGCCGGTTTGGCGCGCATGACATGGGCCTGGTCGCCAAACGGATGACGGTCCGCTTCTGGAAAGACGAACCAGCGCTCGAGAGTGGCAGGCTCGAGAGCGGCGAGGCCTACGACGGGGGCAAGGCTTCCCTGGGGTTCTCGACCTATCGGATTCTCGGCTTTCCGGTCCTGCCGCTCCCGCCGATGACGATCGACCTCAAGGATCCGTGGCTCAAGTCGTTCGAATATGGCTCCCGCCGGCGGTTCGGCACCTACGCCAAGACCCTGTGGGGGCAGACCTGGTCCGGCCGCCGTTCGAGCGCTTTGAGGGAGCTCGACATCCGAAAACTTCAGGTCCTGGGGAATGTCGACTGGTATGAGCTTCGCGGCTGGGGCGGCGGCCCCGACGTGCGGTATAAGGGAAGGGACTTTCGCGGCCGGTGGGAATTTTATGGGATCGATGACAAGGGGGGATCGAGCCCCAACAAGATTGGGGAGCAATTCTCCGGGACCCCGAACCGCTGGCGGCTGCGCTTTGTCCACCAGCACGATTTCAGCGACGGCTGGTCGGCCGTGGCCGAGATCCATCGCCTGTCGGATTCCACTTTTCGCAACACTTACTTCGAAACGGAGGAGCGGTCGGGCCGCCCGATCGAGAACCGGCTCTGGGTGCAAAAGGTCTCGTCGTATTCGACGTTCTGGGTCACGACGAAGATCCGCAACAACAACTTCCTCACCGAAACAGAGTACATGCCCCAGGTGGGTCTGCAGTATTTTTCGCTTCCCCTCGAGGGGGCGGATTTTCTCTACAGCTCCCGCACGGAAGCGGCGAACGTTCGGCGTAACAACGCTGAGCGCGTTGACGCGCGCGGGGAGTCGTTCCGCACCCATCGGGTGGACACCGAGCAGAAAATCTCGAGGCCTTTCGAGACGGAAGGGATCTCCTGGGAGCCGTATGCAGGATTCCGGGAGACGTACTACCAGGAGGGGAGCGATGGCCAGGAAGCGGTCACGCGCGAGGCGTTTCTCTACGGAGGGTCAGCCTCCGCCGAGTTGGCCAGGACGTTCGATGTTGAGAGCACTCTCCTGGCGGTCGACCGCCTGCATCACAACATGATTCTCGGTGCCACTTTGACGGGCGTTCGGGGCGTGACCGAGGAGCCGGAACGCCTCCTTCAGTTTGACGGGGTCGACGCCGTGGCGGCGCGCGAGATGGTGGACCTGTCGGTGCGGAATCTTTTTTTGACCAAGCGCGGCCCCCAGCGCCTCCCGGCGACTTTCGCCGACGTGGACTGGCGCTCCACATGGTTTCCCAATCCCCGTCGGGACAATCCGGTTTCTACAAAAAGCGGTCGCGTCGCCGACCGGGACTTCTCGAATTTCCGCCAGAATGCGGTCGTCTTTCCGCGCGACGCAGTGACGTTGCGTTCTGAAACCGAGTACAACCCGTATGACGGAGCGGTCGATCTGCAGACGAGCAGCGTAAACTTTAGCGCCGGAAGGCTCATCCGCGGCATTGACCGCAGCGGGCGCTATCTCTTTAGCGCCGACTTAGACCGGACCCCACGGGATTGGAGCGCCCGTCCAGAAGAGCGCGCGGGCCGCTCCGGAGACCTCTTCTTAGAATCTGGAGTTGGCTTGGCCGTCGAACACCGCATCCGGCGGGATGTCGACACGCGTCTCTCGGCCGCGTTTCAGATCCAGTTCACCGAGCGGTGGGGGGCCGATTACGAGCTGACGCGGGAACTGGAACCCGAGACTCGATGGCAGAGCCGGCGCCTGACGATCCATCGGCAGTTGCACGACGGAGCGATCGAGTTTCACTTCGAGGTGGACGAGGAGAAGAATGAGAGGATCTTCTCGTTCAATTTCACGACCTATTCGCTTTGATCGCGGATCGCCAGGCCTCGTGTGCGGCACTCGGCCGCGAAACGCGCCAGATTCAGCGCGCGTTCCTGGGGGAGCGCTCCGGCCCGGCGGACTTCCCCCCGCGCCAGGGCCGCCGCCACGATCGCCAGGGGGAACCCGGTCGTGCGCATCATCGCGGAAAATCCTGTCTGCGGATCGGCCTTGTCATGGAGCACCGTGACGCGTTTTGCGCGGCGAGCTCCTCTCCTGCCCAGCACGGAAATCCGGATGAGAACCTGGTCAGGACCGCTCGTGGGGATTGTGCGGCGCAGGATCTCCCCCAGGAGCTCGCGCGGGGAGGCGAGCCGTCCCTCAAGGCGCGTCTTCTCGGTCGACGTGAAGCCGTAATCGCGGAGGGTCCTCAGGATCCGGCAGTGTCCGGCGAAGCGGATCGTCTTGTAATCGAGAGACCGCACACGCCCTTCATAGGTTTCGGGAAGTGTCGAGGTGCCGCCGGAAGTGACAAACGCCTCGAGGGGAGGAAGGCCCGGCCAGGAGATCTTTTCCAGGCCCGAAAGGGGATCGAGCCAGGCGATTCGGCCTTTCTTCAGGGTTCTGGCAGGCTCGAGGTATTCGTTCAAGAGTCCGTGGATCGAAAAAACCTGCAGGTAATTCCACGGGGGGACAGGTTTCATCGGGAGCCCTCCGACGCGGATCTGGACGGCATCGGCGCGGTCCAGGGAGGCGATCGCGCGCGCCGCCAGAAGGTTCGCCATGCCCGGGGCCAGGCCGCAGTCGGGGATCACTGTGACGGCGCGGCGAGAGGCTTCGCGATCCAAAGACAGTTGCCGGCGCACTACCGCGTCGTTTCCCCCCAGGTCGCAGAAGTGCGCGCCGGCCGCGATCGCCAAACGCGTCAGCCTCAGGTTGTGGAAGTAGGGGACGGCACTCGCCACGACATGGTGCTTTTGCATGAGGGGGAGAAGCTTTTGGGCATCGGCGGCGTCGCAAGGGACGAAGGCCGCCTTGGGGTTTTGGAGGTGCTTCTGCAGGGTCGACAGGCGCGCGGCGTCGGCGTCGGCGAATGTCACGCGCTCGGTGTCGCGTTGGCACAGGAGATCAAAGCCGGCTGCCTCGCCCATGCGTCCTGCGCCGAGAACGAGATAGCGGAATTTATTTTTCGTCATTTTCCCGCAGCATTTTTCTGAGGGCCGCCAGATCCGTCGTGGGGGCCTGGCAGGCGAAATCACGGCAGACGTAGGCGGTGGCTTTCCCCCCGATCGGCTTTTGGCCGGTGGTGAAAGGAGCCAGTTGTGCCAGGGCCGTCCCCTTTTCTCCGTCGGGACGGAAGATCACCACCTGGCGTGGCCGGAAGGACTTCCGGCAGGCCGCGATCATCGCCGCAGCATTCGGGTCTCCTTCCCGCCCCGCGATCACGATCTGCCGGACGGGGCCCAGGGAGAAGTCGAGGGCGATCATCAGCTGAGCGTGGGCGGCCGGCGCGCCGGAGACCTCGTCGGAAAACGCCTTAAAAATCCGCTCGGCTAACGCAGCGCGTTCGGTGAGTCCCGTCAGGTGGGCGAGTTTCAGAAAGACGAGCGCCGCGACGGAGTTTCCCGACGGATGCGCTCCGTCGTAGATCTCGCGGGGTCTGTAGACCAGGGGCTCGGCGTCGGCGCCGGAAAGATAGAAGGCGCCTCCGGCCTCATCCCAGAACCGTGAGAGCATCCCGTCGGCCAGTTTCCCCGCCGCCTCGAGAAATCGCGGATCGAACGTCGTCTCGTAGAGTTCAAGGAGTCCCCAGGCGAGGAAGGCGTAGTCGTCGAGGTGCCCCAGGATGGCCGGTTGCCCCTCGCGGTAGCGGTGGAGGAGCCGCCCCTGGCCATCCTTCAGGGTGCCCAGGAGGAAATCGGCAGCGCGCCGGGCCGCCTCGCTGTAGCGAGGTTCGCCCAGGACCTGGGATCCCTTGGCCAACGCCGCGATCATGAGCCCGTTCCAATCGGTCAGGATCTTGTCGTCCTTGAGCGGGGGGATGCGCTTCCGGCGCGCCTCAAAAAGCTTTCGGCGGGCCGCCGCGAATCGCGCGCGTAGGTCCTCTTCGGAAAGATTCGCCTGATGAGCTGTCTCGGCGAGCGGATGGATTTCTCTGAGGATCGAATGGTTTTTCGGGCCGTGCGGCTCGTCGAAATTCCCCTCGGGAGTCACGTCGTAATGGGCCATGAACAGACGGCCCGTGTCGGGGCCGAGGAGCGCGAGAATCTCCTCAGGTCGCCAAACGTAAAACTTTCCTTCCAGTCCTTCGCTGTCGGCATCCTCCGCACAGTAGAACCCCCCCTCGGGCGCGGTCATGTCGCGAAGGACATAATCGAAGATCCCCCGCGCGGTGTCGCCGTAGAGGGAGTTGGCGTGGGCCTCGAACGCCTCCAGATAGGCGATGGCGAGCATCGCCTGGTCGTAGAGCATCTTCTCGAAATGGGGGACGAGCCACTCGGCGTCGGTGGAGTACCGGTGGAATCCGCCACCCAGATGATCGTGGATACCGCCTCGGCTCATGGCGGTCAGCGTCTTTTCGATCATTTTTGGGATTTGGGCATCCCGGCTGCGCGCCCCGGCCCGCAGGAGGAAGGAAAGCGTGTGGGGGCTGGGGAATTTGGGCGCGCCGCCGAAGCCGCCGTGGACGGGGTCGAAGCGCGCCGCAAGTTGGCGGGCCGCCAGGCTTAAGGTTTCCTCTGTCAGGGCGCTGCCGGAGGAAAGGGTCGATCGGTCCGCGACATGCCGGGTGATCTCGTCAGCGGATGACAAAACCTCGGCACGGCGGTTTTTCCAGGCCTGGGCGAGCTCGGCCAGGACGGTCAAAAGCCCCGGCCGGCCGAACGCGCCCCCTTTAGGGAAATAGGTCCCCGCGAAGAAGGGGCGTCCCTGGGGCGTCATCACGATCGTGAGGGGCCAGCCGCCGGATCCCGTGAGCCCGATGCAGACCCCCATGTAAATCTGGTCGACGTCGGGACGCTCCTCACGGTCGACCTTCACAGGGACGAAATGAGCATTCAGGAGGCGCGCGACCTCCTCGTCCTCGAATGATTCGTGCTCCATGACATGGCACCAGTGACAGGTGGAGTATCCGATCGACAGGAAGATCGGCTTGTCTTCTCGCTCGGCTTTCGCGAACGCTTCGGGGCCCCAGGGGTGCCAGTCGACTGGGTTGGCGGCATGTTGCAGGAGGTAGGGACTTTTCTCGAAGACGAGGCGGTTAAAGCGTTCCCCTCCATCTGGGGGGAGCCGGGCGATTTCGCTGGGAGTGGGCAGGAGGGGTCTGGTGCCCGCCTGGGGATTCGGCGGGGAGGAGGCGGAACACTTCGTCCGATCGTCACGCGTCACTATGACCGCGAGTATAGCGGCGGCTCCTGTCAGAACGAGGGTGATGAGGACGGCCTTGCCAGGTGCGAAGAGCTTCATGGGACGGCGTTTTTGGGGTTGGGTTCTGCGAGTGCTTGATCGGCCGCCGCCCAGGCACTGGCCACACAGGCGGGGAGGCCCACCCCTGTGTAGGCATTCCCCGCGAGGAAGAGGCCCCCCAGGCGGCCAGCCGCCTCCCGGATCGCACGGATCTTCGCCAGATGCCCGACCTTATAGTGCGGCATCGCTTGGGGATGGCGGGCGACATGGACCATCACCGCCTTGCCGGACAGTTTTAAAATCGGAGCGATTTCCTGCGTCAGGAGGTCCGCGATTTCGCCGTCGGCTCGCGGTAGAAGCGCTGCGCCTTGGGGCCCTCCCGCAAAGAGGCGCAGGAGGACTGATCCCGCCGGCGCACGGTTCGGAAACTTGGTCGAGACGAAGGAACAAGCCGAAAATGTCTTTTTTTCGACGGTCGGTGCCACGAATCCCATCCCGTCCAGGGGATGACCGACATCCTCCCGGCGCAGTCCCAGCGACACGGCCACGGTTGAGCCGTGGGGAATCGAGAGGAGAAGAGCAGAAAGGTCCGGGGCCGCTTGGGCAAGGAGCCGTCCCGCCGCGCTGGCTCCGACGGCTAGGAGGATCCGGCGCGCTGAAAAGGTCTGCCCGGAAGGGGTCTGGGCGATCCAGAGGCCTCCTTCGCGGCGTAGCGCGCGCACCGGCGTTTGGCCGCGCACGGCGCCGGGGGGAATTCTCGCGGCCAGCGCCTTGACCCAACTCGAAAGCCCTTCCCGGAGCGTGACGAAGAGGCCGTAGCGGGGGCCGCTCACGCCGGTTTGCGCGCCGCGGCGGCGCGCCAGCCCCCGGAGGACGCTCCCATAGGTCCGCTCATACTCCAGGAACTGGGGGAATGTGGCCTCCAAGCTCAGTGTTTCGGGGTCGGCCGAATAGATCCCTGCCACCATCGGCTGCGCCAGGCGCTCGAGGGCCTCGCGTCCCAACCGGCGCCTGACAAACGACGCGAGCGATTCATCCTCCCCGGTCCGGCGCGCTGGAATCAGAAGCTCGATCGCCATCCGGAATTTTCCCCGGAGGGTGAAAAGAGGGGTTCCCACGAGCGCCCTGAGCGACGAGGGGGCCAGAAGGTAGATCCCTTCGGGGACAGGGAGGAGACGCTCCCCTCGGAGGATGAAGCTCCGCCGGTGTACCGGATCTGTCGGGAGGAGGTCTCCTTCCAGACCCAGCGCGCGGCATGATTCCAGGGCTTGGGGCTGTGCTGTGAGGAAGCTGTCGGGACCTGTTTCCACCAGAAAGCCGTCCTGACGGATGGTGCGGACGACTCCTCCGATGTCCTTTTCCCTTTCCAAAAGGAGAATTTTTCGGCGGGGATCCCGGCCACAGATCCGCTCGGCGGCGGCCAGGCCCGCGATCCCGCCCCCCACGATCAGGACGTCGCACGTTTCGATGCTGTTCATGGAGAACGGAATCGTAAGGATTCTTCGTTGAAAAGCTCAGCCGAAAACTTCTCGGCGGTCGCGGTTGGCGGCATCCGTCGCCTCGCGGCCTTTTTCCATGACGAGCGTTCCCTCGAATCCCCGATCGCCGAGAGGCCCCCGGGGGTAGCGGCCGCCGCAAGGGGGCATCCCGCATAGCAGGCGGGCCGGAATGACCGCGGCAAAAAGCGGCCGCCTGAATAGATACGCAGAAAAACGCTCTTAATGAGATCGGTATTCGTGAACGATGTCGACGAGGAATTTTACGTGATCGACCGGCGTGGCTGGGAGGACGCCATGGCCGAGGTTGAAGATGTGTCCTGGGATCATCTGGGCGCGCTTCAGGATCTCTCTCGCGCGTCGCCGGATCACGGCGCGGTCCGCCAGAAGCGTCGCCGGATCGAGGTTCCCCATGACGGGGATCGCCCCGAGACGTCTGCGCGCCGCGCCGATCTCGACGCGGTGGTCGAGACCCATCACCGTCCCGCCGCCTTGGCGCATGAGTTCCAGGAGCCCTGCCGTCCCTGTTCCGAAATGGATGGCGGGGGCACCCGCGGGAAGGAGCGCGAAGAGCGTCCGGACGTGTGGCAGGACATGCTCACGGTAGTCAGCCGGCGACAGGCTCCCGACCCAGCTGTCGAACACCTGGACCGCCTGGGCTCCTGCGTCGATCTGTCCGGTCAGATGCTCCGCGGCGTCGCGGGCGAGGCGCTCCAAGAGGCGGTTCCAGACGGCAGGATGGGCGTGCATGAACGATTTTGTGGCCAGGTGGTCGCGCGAGCCACCTCCCTCGATGAGGTAGGAGGCCAGCGTGAACGGGGCGCCGGCGAATCCGATGAGAGGGATGTTGCGGGGAAGGGCGCGGCGCGCGAGGCGCACCGCCTCGTAGACAAAATCCAGCGTCTCGCGTGCTCGCGCCGAGCGCAGGCGCCCGGCGTCGCGCGCGGTGCGCACCGGGCGCGCGAGCTTCGGCCCGCCCGCCGTGGTGTAGATGAGCCCCGCCCCCATCGGCTCCAGGATCAAGAGGAGATCAGAGAAAATGATCGCCGCGTCGACCCCGAGAGCGGCCGCGGCTTGGACCGTGACCTCGGCTGCCAGATCCGGGCGCCGGCAGAGCGTCTTGAAAGGGATTTTGGCCCGGAGCCGCCGGTATGTGGGCATGTAGCGGCCCGCTTGGCGCATGATCCAGACCGGCGTCGTCCCGGCGGGCTTCCCGCGTGTGGCCCGCAGGAAGGGGCCCGCGTCCCACGGTTCGGCGTGAGCTCCGCGCGCCCTCGCGGCGGAGGGGCGGCTCATGGCGCGGCTGCGACAACTCCGTCTGGAAGCGCGGGCGCTTTGACGTAGACGCCGTAATAGGGGACGCGCTCCCGGGCGACGCGGCGGAACGCCTCCCGGATCCCGTCGGGAGACAGCCCGCGTGTCGCCGCCAGGTCGTCGCCGCGGTTCAGGCACCCTTTGAGCTTTCCATCGTGGGTCATCCGGAGCCGGCGGCAGTTGGCGCAGAAATCGGCGTTTTCCACGGGGTCCACCAGTTCCACGGACGCCCCTTGGATGTCGTAGATGCGCCGGTGGTGCATGGCCCGGACGATCACGCGATCGGCGCGCCGGCTCAATTCTTCGCGCAGAGCCCGGATGTCGACGGTCCAGTCGGGGTGCTGGGTCTGCTCCGGCATGAACTCTATGAGCTGAAGGCGCAGTCCCGGCGTGTGGCGCACGAAATCCAGGACCTCTGGGATGTGTCTGAGCGTCTCCTGGAAGACGACCAGGTTCAGCTTGACGGGCGCAATCCCCGCCGCCAGTGCCGCGCGGATCCCTTCCAGGACCGGCGCCAGATTGCCCTGCCGGATTTTCTGGAAGGCTTGGGCGTCGAGCGCGTCGACCGAGACGTTGATCCGCGCGAGCCCCGCCGCGCGCAGGGCCGCCGCTCGGGGAGCCAAGAGGGAGCCGTTCGTCGTGAGGGAGATGTCGTCCATGTGACGCGCCGCCCGCCGGAGGATCTCCTCGAGGTCGGAGCGCACCAGGGGCTCGCCGCCCGTGAACTTGACGGTTCGGATGCCGAAGGCACGGGCGATCTCGAGACGCTCCTCGATTTCATCCGCCGTCATCTCGTCGCTGTGGAGCGCGCGCACGCCGGCGACGGGGCCGAGCCCCTCGTTGTGACAGTAGACGCACTTGAAGTTGCAGCGTTTCGTGACGGAGACGCGCAGGTCGGTGACGACCCGTCCATAGGCGTCGGATAATCTCTCGGCGCCGCCGGCTGCTTCCGAGGACATAACCTGATTATACGGCGGTGGGAGGGGGCAGGCAGGCTTCTTCAGAGCGCGAGTTTCCCCAGTTTGTGCACAGATCCCTGCTCATGCCAAAGTGGCGTGATTCTATACCGGCTGGTTCCATAATAGGAGAAACCTTCCAGCCT
>SBBH01000031.1 GCA_005239795.1 Planctomycetales bacterium | reverse complement strand
GGCAGAAGCAGCTCGAACTCGACGAGGACCTGTCCACTCGAGGCGCGCGATTTAAATCGCTTTTCGAAAACCCAAAAAGAACCAGATCGCAAAAAATCGAAAGACGCGAGAGACCGGGCCAGGCCGCGTTGAACCGCGTCAGGAGCAGAAGGGGCAACGGATTTCTTCTCGGCTTCAACGGTCCTCAAGAGACGGGTCAATACCCCTTTGTCACCCGATTTCAATTGTTTGACCGTCATTTCCAACACCTTAATGGTGAATGAGCCCTTCCACCGCCGAAACTCCTTTGAGTCGACTCAAGAATTTTCCGGCCGCTCCCGTCCGGGAGGAGCGCCGGAGAGCCGCCAAATCCACCGACCGCCAGGCGACCTCCCAGCCGTCGGTCCGGTACAGATTGTCCGGATCGATCTGGACCGTGTTGGCATCGATCCGGGGATGGCGCGGCTGGGTCGCGGCCAAGGTCAAAAACCCCTTCGCCGCAGCCGGCCAGGGGAAAAAAGTCTCCCCCAAAAGGATCCGCTCACGCACCGGATCGGCGCCGCTCCAGGCGACGGACTGGATCCGCATCCGAGCGTAAGCGTCTGTAAGCACAAGCGACAGCGGGAGAGGCTTGCGGCGGATGTCGGCCAAGATCTGGCGGAACCGCGCAAGCATCCCGGCGGTGCGGGGATTTTGCGCCCCCACGCCGATATCCTCCTCCCCGGCGCTTTGATGGCGTGTCTCGTCGAAGCTGCGTCCCTTCCGGTGCCGGCGCACCACCTGGGAGCCGGCCTTGCGAAAGAGTCCGCCGCGCTCCGACGCCGCCGGCTCGCCCGGAAACAGGTATTTCAAGCCCCACGCCGGCACGACTCCGCCGCCGACGCGGTCCAAAAAGCGGTCGATGTTCTTTTCGCGCTCGACCGGCAGGCGCACCACAGGAAGGACAAACCCCACCGAGGCGCCGTTGGCGCGGGCGATCCGGAGCGCCTCCGCCTCGATCGCCGCCGGGGTCCCCTTGACGATCCCGTCTTGGAGCCGTCCCACGGCCCGGGCCCAGGCCACCAGGCGCGGGAGCCAGTCCTGAGCGATCGCGAGTGAGCGCTCAAAAAGCGGCACCGCCCAGGCGAACGCCCCCGGCAGAAGGACGTTCAAAGCCGCGAGCACCCCCGTCGTGATGACGGCCGCGATGATCCCGAGCGCCGTCCGGTAGATCCAGATGAGCGTCATGTTGAGGGAGGACAGGACCGCCAGGGTGTTCGCCGTCATCGCGGCCGCGGAATAGGCGACGGCGTCGGCGGCGTCCTGGGCCTGGACCTTGGCGCGCAGGAGCTCCCAGACGTCGACGCTCATCGCCACCAGGGCCACCGCGATGAAAAGCGTCAGAGCCCCGAAGGCAAGACCTACCGCACCTTCATCTTCATGAAGGTTCCGGAAGAAGCGCAGAGGATTCATTGGAGTTTATTTGATGTTTGTGATTTGGTGTTTCGTGTTTGCCTCATCAACGCGGTAGGACGCACTCAGCGCGAAGCGGAATGTGCGGCGCCCCGTAGCGGGCCGAAAGGAGAGCGGCCTCGGGATCCGGCGGCATCGAGGGAAATGACAAGCTCCCCCAGCGGCTCTTCCCGATCGCGCCCCAGGCGCTCCATCCAAAAACGAAGAGGCGGTTGACGCCGGGGATGATGAGCTCGAAATCATGCTCCACCTCGGCGGCGACGCGGCCCGGCTCGTGCCGCCATGTCGTGCGGGTCTTGGCGCGGCAGGCGGCCAGGCGCGCCGGATCCGCGAGAGTTTTCACGGCCGACACGCGCCCCAAGAACCGCGCCAGGGGAGCGGCCGGCAGGCGCCATCCCCCAGGAAGCGTCTTCCCCACCGCGGCAAGCAAGGCGATCTCGGCCGCGGCTTTTGGGTCGACGCGACGGCCGGCACGAACAGCGCCGGGTTCTTCCTCCACAAGCGCCGCGCGCGCGGCGGCGTAGGCGCCGTATTGCGTGAATGCCCGCCCGGCCGACAGAAGCCCGATCTGAAAAATCCCCAGGATCAGAAGGACATGGAGCGGAAAAACGAGGGCCATCTCGACAAGCGCCTGCCCTTTCTCGGAAAAACCCAGGCGCTTCACTGGTTCGGCCCTTTCTTCCATTCCTTCAGGAGGACCTTCACCGACCCCAGGGCGATCTTCACATCCATCTTCACGGGAAACTTGTTCTGCTTCTCGACCCAGAGTCTGGGCTCGCTCGACCGAATGAAAAGCCCCTCGTACTCGTAGCGGGGGCGCAGGACAAGGCAGTCCATCACGCCGGCCTGGGTGTCGATTTTCTCCTCGCCGATCACCTCGATTTCCGTCGGCCAATCCTGCTTGTCGGCGTGGACCGTGATCGTGACGCGCTGTCCCGGCACCAGGCCCAGAAGCCGCGCATAGTAGGTGACCGACAAGGGGTCCTGGACGCGGTCCGCGAGCGGCCCCGCCCCATACTGAAAGGCATATTCCTTTTCGCCAGCCTTGCGCCGGTAGTAGTAGGCGGCGTGGTTTTTCTGGTCGAATTCGACGAGGTTGTCCTTCCGGCGGCTCCCCTCCCGGATGTACTCGTCGTAGCGCCAGGGATAGGACCCTTCCATGTCGATTAAGGTCTCGATCCGGTCGTCCACCTTGTAGATCGCGTCCAGCCATCGGCTCGACCGGGTCGTCACGCGCACCCGGCAGACATCCCGCGAGAAATCGGGCGGATAGACGAATCGCTCCGGTGGGCGGTATCCCGCCTCGGAGCCCGCCCGCTCGGCCGGGTCGCGCCGGAGCCAGTCGGGCGCGTAGGAGAATTTCTCCACGACCTCCATGGCCACGTCCCCCACGGGAATCCCCTCCCAGCTCACGCTGTAGGTCAGCCGCTCCCCCACTGGAAAAGGGAAGGCGCGCCAAGCCTCCTCGGCGCCGGCGGCGGCCTCATACAGGGACGGGAGCGGCTCAACGCTCCGGGAGAAACCGGGCGCAACCTCCTGAAGAAAAGAGGCTCGCGCCTGGCGCCAACCGATCCAGAAAGCGAAAACCGCGCCTGCCGGGAGGATAACGCCGAAAAAGAACCTGACCTTCCAGGATCCGGGTGCACCAGGGGTGCCGTATCCGGCTCTCAGGCGTCCTCGCATGGCGAGGCGTTTCCCGAAGCTCCAAAACGGGACAGCAACGCGGCAAAACGGGGATCCTGCCGGAGAAGGGCCAGATCCGAATCCCCCTGGAGATGCTCGAGATCCCGATACCCCAGGTGCATCGCCTCTTCGAGGTGCACAAACGCCTTTTCCAGATCAGCAAGAAGCGAATAACTGCAGGCGAGGTTGTACTGGGCTACCGCGTCCCGGGGGCAGAGAAGCGCCAGCACCAAATCCGCCTTCAACCCCTCGCGGATCCGGCCGATGCGGGTGTACAGGTGCCCGATCTGGCGGAGCGCGTCGATCTGCGTGGGGTTTCGCCGGAGGATCCCCTCGTAGAACTCGATCTGGAATGTCTCGTCCCGCCTCTTGACCATGCTAGCTCCCCTTACCCTTAGGATTCGCGCGAAAATTCCGTACGGCCCCTCACCACGCGGACCGCGGCGGGCACGACGTCGATCTCGACGGGAAGAACCCCCAGCGGCTCGCCGTCGAGTTGGACGGGAATCTCTCCGGAGGCGGTGCGAAGTGCGATACGTCGCCCTGCGGCCAGACGCACGTCGGGCCATAACGCGTGACGTGCGCGCAGGGCCCCCCAGGCGTAGCGCAGGATGTCGATCGGCCGATCCCCCTCAAAAAGGCAGAGGTCGAGACGCCCATCGTCGAAGCGCGCCTCCGGCGCGATCCTAAAAAAGCCGCCGTAGCGCACGAGGTTGCTCACCACCACCTGGCTCCCCTCCCATTCGGGGCCGTCGTCGAGTCGCGCCATCAAGCGTCCCCCGCTCCTCCAGGCCTCGCCCAGAAACGGCCCCAGATAGGCCGTCCATCGGATCTTCCCGCGCCGACGCCCCGCGACGGCTCGCACCACCCGCGCGTCAAACCCCGCCCCGACGCAGGCGGCGAACCGGCGCGGCGGCAAATCCGTCCGCGGCCAGCGGCATTCGCCCAGATCCATCGGGGCCCAATCCCCCCGCGCCAGGGCTGCCGCGAGCCTGTCGGCGTCGCGTGTGAATCCGAGCTCCCGGGCGACGAGGTTCGCGGTCCCTGCCGGCCAGATCGCCAGCGGCAGTCCGTCGGAGCGCGCCTCCTGTAGGATCTCGTTCACGGTGCCGTCGCCGCCGACGGCAACGAGCGCATTGTAGCCGGGGCCCGCACTTCGGCAAGCGGGCCGCAAATCCTCCCGCGACCGGCTGACCACGACCTCCCAGGAGAGCCCCGCGCGCGCCAAGCCCCGCGTGATCTCCCAGAGCGCCGCACGCGCGCGGCCCCGCCCCGAGGCGGGATTGGCGACAATGAGAATTCGGCACGACATGGAGTTCATTGTACGTGGACCGTGGTTCGTGATGTGTGAGTCGCAGACCTGCGCACCACGGTCCACGAACCACGTTCCGCAAGATGTGCGGCTTTACCGGTACCGACGCTCCTCTTAACATCCGTCCCATGCAAGAGCTTCTCCGAAAAATCCAGGCGAGGGATGCCGTCTGCGGCGTGATCGGGCTGGGATACGTGGGACTGCCGCTGGCGCGGCGCTTCTCGGAAGCGGGATTTCGCGTCCTGGGATTCGACGTCGATGCCAAGAAGGTGGAAGCGCTTGCGGCGGGAAAATCTTATATCCGCCACATCCCCGCCGAGTGGATCGCTCAAGGGATTGCGCGAAAGACGTTCACGCCCACGGCGGATTTCGCGCGCCTGGCCGAAGCCGATGTCATCTTGATCTGCGTCCCGACGCCGCTCACGGCCACGCGCGATCCGGACCTTTCCTATGTCCTCTCGACGGGCGAAGCGGTCGCGAAGACCCTGCGCAAAAGACAATTGGTTGTGCTCGAAAGCACGACCTACCCCGGGACGACCTCCGGAGACCTCCTGCCGATCCTGGCCCGCGCAGGGCTCCAGGAAGGCCAGGATTTCTTCCTGGCCTATTCGCCGGAGCGCGAAGACCCCGGCCACCCGGAGCACACGCTGGGAAACATCCCCAAGATCATCGGGGGATGCTCCCCGGCCGCCGCAGACCTAGCGGCGGCGCTCTACGCCCCGATCGTCCCCAAGGTGGTGCGGGTCTCCTCCTGCGAGGTCGCGGAGGCGGCCAAGGTCCTCGAGAACATCTATCGGTCGGTCAACATCGCCTTGGTGAACGAGCTCAAGATCCTCTTCGACCGGATGGGGATCGACGTCTGGGAGGTGATCGAGGCGGCGGCCACGAAGCCGTTCGGGTTCAAGCCGTTCTACCCCGGGCCGGGCCTGGGGGGGCACTGCATCCCGATCGACCCTTTTTATCTTTCATGGAAAGCACGCCAGTACGAGACGCCGACGCGGTTCATTGAGCTGGCCGGCGAGGTGAACGCCGGAATGCCGCACTACGTGGTCGAGCGCCTGGCCCACGCCCTGAACGCGCGCGGAAAACCGTTGAAAGGGTCGCGCGTCCTGCTCCTGGGGATCGCCTACAAGGAGAATGTCGACGACCTGCGGGAATCCCCCGCCCTGAAGCTCGCCGAACTTCTCGCCCACGGCGGGGCCGAGGTCGCCTACCACGACCCGTTCATCCCGCAGGGCCGTTCCACGCGGCACGGCTTCTCGATGGACTCGACCCCCCTCACCGAGGAGGCCCTGCGCCGCGCCGACGCGGTCCTCATCGTGACGGCCCACTCTTGTGTCGACTACGCCTGGGTCGTCCAGCACGCGCCGCTCGTGGTGGACACCCGAAACGCGACGCGGGACGTCAAAGAGGGACGCGAGAAGATCATCCAGGCGTAAGGCGCCGCGCGGAAATAACTTCTGTGTTTGACTAAGAGGGCTCACAGAGTATGAATGAGTATCTCGGAGATCATACGTGAGAGACATTGCCGCCAACTTAATCTAGGACGCCTCTGACATGAGCCAAAGATTTCCAATGGCGTCGTGCCTTGCAGAAGCG
>SBBH01000133.1 GCA_005239795.1 Planctomycetales bacterium | reverse complement strand
GTCATGGGGACTGCGTGCCCTCTTCGGAACGCTCGCACCTTGCAGAATCCACCTATGAACTGGGGAAACTCGTGTTTCTGCCACCGTTTCCTCAGACGAACCCATGGAGTATAGTATAGGGAGTCGTGTGGGGGGAGTCTTTTTTTGGGGTTAAATCGGTTGACCTTTGTTTGGCGGTTTCTCGAGTTCCTTAAGTTCGTCTCTTGAGCCGAACGTATTGACCCCGTTTTTTCTCCGCGTTACCGTAAGACAAAAGGCGGGAGCGTGGCGGTTGCGCGCGGCGCCGCGGATGGGGTTGAAAGAGAAAAATAAGGAGGGGACTATGTCAGAAACAACCGTCACGGGGATCCCTCGCATCGGGGACACGGCGCCGGATTTCACGGCGGTCACGACGCAGGGGGTGATCGAGTTTTCGAAGTGGCAGGGGGACAAGTGGGTGATTCTCTTTAGCCACCCAGCGGATTTCACCCCCGTTTGCTCCACGGAGCTGACGGAGTTCGCCAAGCGCCACGAGGAGTTCACGCGGCGGGGCGCGAAGCTCATCGGCCTTTCGATCGACTCGATCCACAGTCATCTGGCCTGGCGCGAAAACTTAAAGCAGATCCTGAAGGTCGAGATCCCGTATCCCTTGATTGCTGACATCGACATGAAGGTGGCCGCTCTCTACGGGATGATCCATCCGGGCGCCTCGGCGACGGTCACCGTCCGGGCGGTCTTCCTGATCGACCCCAAACGGACGATCCGGGCGCTTGTCTACTATCCCTTGAACGTCGGGCGCAACGTGAACGAGATCGCGCGGCTCCTGGACGCCCTGCAGACCGCCGACAAGAACGGCGTCGCCACCCCCGTCGACTGGAAGCCGGGAGACAAGGTGGTCGTGCCGCCCCCCAAGACCGAGGCGGAGGTCGCCGAACGCGCTGGCCACAAGGAGTACGAGCGGTTTGATTTCTACCTGAACAAGAAGGAGCTGGAAGGGGCCGCGGGCGAGGCGCCGCGCGCCAAGAAGGCCGCTGCGAAAGTTTAAGGAGGCCTTATGTTCGAGGCGAACTATGCGGCGGCGGCGGCCAAAGCGGCGGCCCACGAGAAGATCCTCTTCGTCGATTTTTTTAGCCGCTACTGACCCGCCTGCCTCGAGCTGGATGCGGTCACGTATCCGCACGAGACGGTGAAGAAAGTCCTCGCCGAGCATGTCGTCGCGGTGCGCCTCGATGTCATGCAGGAACGAGACCTCGCCAAAAAGCTCGGCGCCTTCTGGACGCCGATGGTCCTCTACGTCGATCCGGCGGGGGAAGGGCGCGTCCTTCACCGGTGGTTGGGATATCTTCCGCCGGAGGAGTTCGCCGCACAGGCCCTTGTGGGCGTGGGGCTGGCCAACTACCAGTTGGGGCGGACCGACAAGGGCTTGGGCTGTTTCAGCGAGGTGGTCGAGCAGTTCCCGAAAACCTATTTTGCTCCGGAGGCGGTCTACTGGCAGGCGGTTTCGACCTTCCGGAAGATGAAAGGGGGGGGGAACGCCATCTACGAGGCCTGCCGCCAGATCGTCGAGACCTACCCGGAGTCGATCTGGGCGAAGAAGCTGGAGTTCACCTGGAAGTACAAGGATTTCAGCTCCGTCGGCAGATGATCGTCGTCATCAACAAGATCACCGCGCGCGACGAGGCGACGGCCCGCCACATCGAGGAACGGTTCCGGGCCCGCATGAAGGCGGTCGACCAGCGTCCGGGGTTCCTGTCATTTGAGCTCTGGCGCGACGCCGAGAACATCTTGGTGCTCTCGTCCGTCACCCGGTGGCAAAATCGTGAGGCGTTCGACGCCTGGGTCGCTAGCGACGACTTCAAAAAGGCGCATGCCAGGCATGCGGCCGCCAAGGGGGCTGCGGGCCGCCCCACAGACGAGCCGCCCGCGATGACGTCGCAGGTGACGATTCACGAAGTTCTGAGCGAAGGGTGATTTCAATCGCCAGTGCTAGTCCCCAGTCGCTGGTGAACGGCTGGGGGCTGGGAACCGGGGACTGGCGACTAAAATCTCTTCTACAATTCGCTGATCGGTTGCCTTCCGGCGAAGCCGTCCTCGATCCGGTGCCAGTAGAGGATCTCTTTTTCACCGGAGAGCCAACAGAGATAGACTTCCTCGCCGTCTTCTCGGAGGTGGGGAAAATCGATAAGGCCGCGGTCGGCGTCCTTAAGGAGGATCCCTTCGTCGGCCAGCTCCTGCGCGAGTTGCGTCAGGATTTTCAGCGGATCGGCATGTTTGCCGTTTCCGTTGCCGTTTTCGGCGTGGGCGGTTCCGGCCTGGCGAGCGTCGACTGCGCGCTTGGCCTTCATGATCGCCTCGATCTTCTTGCGGATTTTAGGGAGCAGGGCCTGGGCCTCGCTCAAGGTGAAATGCCGGTCGTGGTGATGGTGCGGCATGACCGGCGAGAATAGGCCGAAGGGAGTCCGGATTTCAATGGGAAGCGGATAGGAAGTGAACATCGCGCCCGTTTCTGATAGACTCTCGGGAAAGGAGGTGTGCCAATGCCTTATCCAGAGGAACTGGTCAAGCCGATGCGCGAGGAGCTCACGGGGATCGGCGTCAAGGAGTTGAAAGACGCCGCCGAGGTCGACGCCTTTTTGGGAGTCAAGTCCGGGACGGCGCTCGTCGTCGTCAATTCCGTCTGCGGGTGCGCGGCGGGGGCGGCCAGGCCCGGCGTGGCGCTCGCCTTGAAGCACGCCAGCAAGCCTGATCGCGTTGCGACGGTCTTCGCCGGCCAGGATACGGAGGCGGTCGCGAAGGCACGCGGCTACTTCGCGGACTTTCCGCCGTCGAGCCCGTCCTTGGCGCTCTTCAAGGACGGGCAGGTCGTCCATTTCGTGCCGCGCCATGCGATCGAGGGGAAGACGCCCCAGCAGGTGGCCGCGGAACTTTCAGCGGCTTTTGACAAGCATTGCGGCAAAGCAGCCACTGGATGAAACACCAAACACCAAAAAGCCAAGCACCAAACAAACGGATAAACGACAAGCCCCCATGATCGAAGCGTTTGACAGTTGTCCGTTTGGCTGTTTGTTTGATGTTGGCCGTTTGCTGTTTTCTGTTTATTTGTTCCATGGGTACATTTCACTCTGATAAAGGCGACCTCCACGGCATCACCGTGGTGGTGGACACCTCCGGCAAGCAGGTTTTTATCGGCCGGTGCGAGGAGGTGACCCCGGTCGCGGTGATCCTGAACGATGCCGAGAGCCATGAGGAGGGCTCCGAAGGAAAATCCAAGGACGACTTCATCCGCCGCGCTGCCCAGATCGGGATCTGGCCGAAGCTTGCGCGCGTCGCGGTCCCCCGTGGCGAGGTCGCCTCGATCCGGCGCTTGGGCGAGATTCCCCTCGGATAACCGCCGGCCCCAGCGGATCGTTAAAAAGCTCCTCGTCGGCGGCCGATCCAGAAAATCCGGAATAAAAAATCTCGATGTTTGATATGATGAACTCCTTCGTGGAGGACAACGCGTCGGCCGAATCATTCGATTCCTTTTCCCTCCATCCGGATCTCCTGCGGGCCGTGAAGGAGCTGGGGTTTTCTCGTCCCACGCCGGTCCAGGTGCAGGCGATCCCCGTCATCTCGGCGGGGCGGGATCTCACAGGAACGGCCCAGACCGGGAGCGGCAAGACCGCCGCCTATCTCCTGCCGATTTTGAATTGGTTGTTGGTGGCGCGCTCTGACCCCTCGGCCCCGCACCACCCCCGCACGCGCGTCCTCGTCCTGGTGCCGACGCGGGAGCTTGCACTCCAGGTGGAAGGGGTGGCTAAGGACCTGGCGCGCTTCACGAAGATCCGGGCCGCGGCGGTCTACGGCGGCGTCGGGATGGAGCCTCAGACCAAGGCTTTGCGCGCCGGCGTCGAGATCGTCGCGGCGACGCCGGGGCGGCTCCTGGATCACATGGGGATCGGGAACACCCGGTTCGACCGGCTGTCCTTTCTGGTCCTGGACGAGGCGGACCGGATGCTCGACATCGGCTTCATGCCGGACATTCGCCGGATCGTCGAGAGGCTGCCGACGAACCGCCAGACCCTCCTTTTCTCGGCGACGATGCCCCCCGCGGTCGCATCGCTCGCCGCCTCGATCCAGAAGGATCCCGCGCAGGTTTCGGTGGGGGAGGCGCTGGCGCGTCCCAAGATCCCCGACGGGATCGACCACAAGATCTACCCGATTCCGATGCACTTGAAGACGGCGCTCCTGGTGCGGATCCTCAAGGATTCGCCGATGCCCTCGGTCCTCGTTTTTGCCCGCACGCGCCATCGCGCCGACATGGTCGCAGCGGAGCTCGCGCGCGCCGGGTACACCGTGAAGTGCATCCATTCCGATTTCTCACAGCCCGAGCGGATCGCGGCCCTGGAGGCGTTCCGCGCCCGCAAGGTCCAGATCCTCGTGGCGACCGACATCGCCGCGCGGGGCCTGGATATCGAAGACATCTCGCATGTCATCAATTACGACCTGCCGCAGTCGGTGGAGGATTACATCCACCGGGTGGGGCGCACGGGGCGCGCCGAGGCGACGGGTGAGGCGGCGAGCCTCGTCTCCCTCGAGGAATTGCACCAGCTTGCGGCGATCGAGGCGGAGATCGGCCGGTCGGTCCCGCGCCTTTTCTATCCTGGCTTCGCGGATGGCGCGGAATCCCCGCAGGCGCCGCCTGGCACCGCCGCGCGGACCGGCCCCGTCGTCTACACGCCGCCCCCCCAGCGGCCGGGCGTGCGCCGGGGCGTGCGCCGGACGCGATAACTTTTTGGGGATTTTGCATGTCCTCACCCTCAGACGAGATGATCCGGCAGCACCGACGCAGGCATCTGGGGCATTTTCGGTCGTGCCAACGCGTCCTGGACGTGGGGTGCGGGGAGGGGATATTCCTGGAATTGCTGCGCGCCGAGGGGATCGCGTCCGAAGGGGTCGAAAGCGATCTAGGCGCCGCCCGGGCGGCGCGCGAAAAAGGGCTCGCCTGTTCCGAGGGGGATGCCGTTGAGTTTCTTTCGCGCCGCGACGGCCAGTACAACGGGATCGCCTGTTTTCACGTCATTGAACACCTGGGACCGGATCAGGCGGAGCACTTGATCCGGGGTTCTTTTAAGGCGCTCGCCAAGGGGGGCCTCCTGGTCGTGTTGACCCCCAATCCCCGCAACATCAACGTGATCACGGCGGATTTCTGGGACGATCCCACGCATGTCCGGCCTTACGGCGCTGGAGCGTTGCGCGAGATGCTCCTGAAGGCAGGGTATGCGTCGGTTGACATCGGCGAGGACCGAGCCGCGGCGTTGGACGGGCTCCCCACGTGGAAACGCATTGCTGCCCGTTCTCTCGGAGCTCTAGGGAAGATACTTGTCGGCTCTTCCGGGCATGAGGGGGACCTCGTAGCCGTTGCGAGGAAGGCGTCTTGAGTATTGGAGCTTGTCCGCCTACGGGCCTTTGGCCCTACGGCGGATCCGCCGGAGCACCGAAGGTGCAAAGGCGGAAAATTTGATGTTTGGTGTTTACCGCGATTCTAGAATGCTCTTGGCATGAGAATCGCGGTTGCCATGTCCGGAGGGGTCGATTCCTCGGTCGCCGCCGCCTTGCTTGCTCGCGAAGGGCACGAGGTGACGGGGCTCTTTATGAAGACCGGCGCCGAGCCGCCGCCGGGTGAGGAGAACCCCCGCCGGTGCTGTTCCTTAGACGACGCCTGGGATGCCCAGCGGGTGGCGGACCTTTTGGGGATCCGGTTCTATGCGCTCAATTACAAGGACCGCTTCCTGAAGGTCCTCGAGGATTTCGCGGATGCCTACCAGGCGGGGCGCACCCCCAACCCTTGCGTGCGGTGCAACCAGTGGCTGAAGTTCGGCTCGCTCTTAGACGAGGCGCGCTCCCTCGGGTGCGAAGCGATCGCCACGGGGCATTACGCCAGGCTCGAGAGCCGCGGCGCCCGGCCGCGCCTCTTGAAGGCGGCCGATCCGGAAAAGGACCAGTCGTATGTGCTGTTTGCCCTGCGTTCCGGGGATCTGCCGTTGATTCGCTTCCCCTTGGGGGGGATGACCAAGGGAGAAGTCCGGAAGATCGCAGCCGAAATCGGCCTTCCCGTGAAGGACAAGCCGGACAGCCAGGATCTCTGCTTCGCGTCCAAGGGGGGATACCGCGACGTGATCGGTCGTTACCGCAAAGGCGCCTCCCGCCCCGGCACGTTTGTCGACGCCGCGGGAACCGTCCTTGGGACGCACGACGGGATCGAGAATTTCACGGTTGGGCAGAGGAAGGGGCTGGGGATCGTCTTGGGGCGTCCCGCCTATGTCGTTCGGATCGAGCCCCAGACGGATCGTGTCGTCCTGGGGGAGGAGCCGGATCTTTTTGTGGCGGCCTGCACGCTGGCGGACGTCAACTGGCTTTCGGGAGAGACGCCCGCGGCGCCGCTTTCCGCCCGCGTCCAGATCCGCTATGCACATGAGGCGGCACCGGCCGAGATCGTTCCCGGCCCGGGCGCGACGGCGGCCGTCCGCTTCAACGCGCCCCAGCGCGCCCTGACGCCGGGGCAGGCGGCCGTCTTTTATGAGGGTGACGAAGTCCTGGGCGGCGGATGGATCGCGTCGAAATGCTAATCAGTTCCTGCATTTCCAAGGATTTCACGGCGTATCGCGCCGGCCAGGTACAAGGAGCCTGTGCTGCAGATGAGATCGCCGGGGCCGGCGAGGGCCCGCGCGCGCGAAAGCGCCTCCTGGGGGGTCGGCGCCGTTTCAATCGGGAGATTGGGCGCTGCCTCCTGCGCCAGGGCGGCCAGACGCGTGGGGTCGGCGGCACGCGGATTCCCGGTCGTCGTGAGGATGAGGACCGCGCACCGGGGAGCCAGGCGCCCCAATATCCATGAGGCCTCCTTGTCGTGCTGGCAGGCAAAGATCGTCACAAGCCGACGGTGGGGAATCTCGTTTTCCAACGCCGCGAGCAGTGCGTCGATCGAATCGCGGTTGTGGGCGCCGTCGGCGATGACGGGAGGGGGGCCTGGCAGGCGCTCGATCCGCCCGGGGAGGGTCAGGGTTGAGAGGGCGCGGCGCACCTCCTGAACATTCAGTGTTCCGGGGTCGCCCTGGTCGATCCAATCGAGCGCGGTGAGGGCTGTGGCGGCATTGGCACGCTGGTGGGAGCCTGCCATGGCCAGGGCCAATCCTTCCCAGACGCGCCAAGGGGTCCTGACGGAAAACGGGCGGCGAGCCCCGTCGGGGGGGAGCTCCGAAAGAAGCGTATCGCGACCCACCTGATACAAGGGGACCCCTTTTTGAGAGGCCGCCTCCCGTAGCGCTGTGTCCGCCTCAGGCGGCTGCGCCGCTGAGACGACGGGGGCCGGCGACTTCACGATCCCCGCCTTCTCCCGAGCGATTTTTTCAAGGGTATCGCCCAGCATCGCCTGATGATCGAGGCCAATCGGCGTGATGACGCACAGGCGGGGGAGCACGATATTGGTGGCGTCGAGCCTCCCACCCAAGCCCGTCTCGATCACCGCCCAGTCGACGCGCATTTTGGCGAAATGCAGGAACGCGGCGGCTGTCAGGAGTTCGAAAAAAGTGGGTGGATCGTCCTTTAATCCTGGCCGCTCGATCGCCGCGGCTACTTCCGAGATCGCTTCCGCGAATTCCTCGCAGGAGATGGGAGCTCTGTCGATCACAATCCTTTCGCGTAGTCCGGTCACGTGAGGAGAGGTGTAAAGGGCGGTTTTGTGTCCGGAAACACTTAAGGCCGAGGCGATCATGGCCGCGGTCGATCCCTTTCCCTTTGTGCCGGCCAGATGGGCGATGTCAAATTTCCGGCTCGGGAATCCTAATTCTTTATCCAACAATGAAATGCGTTCTAAATTGAATTTCTTGGGCGGGAAATTGACCATCCGTTCATAGTCCGTTGTGGAGTTGATATACTGAACAGATTCTTCGTAAGTCATTTATTTTATATATTTGTAGTAGTTTAAAAATGTTTAAAAGTTTATTTTCATAGGGGGGGATGGGGATACAACAGAAGATCAGGTGTTGACATCTGGTCAAAAATAGATACTTTCCGAAGGTTCTCCGAGGAGGTTGTCGCTGTCAACAAGTTCATCGGGAGGCGCCATGGGATTCAACGTGACGCAGAAGATTCTCGCCAAGCATGGCCTGGATCCCAAAAGAACTTCTCCAGGGACGTCGGGGGGGCTCCAGATCGACCGCGTCCTCTTGCGCGACACGGAAGGGGCCGAAATGGCTTGTCTTTATGTGGAGTCGCGCGGAGAGCCCGCGGCCCGGGGTCTCGAGGTGCTCTGTTCGGTCGACAGGACCTCCTTGGCGCTCGAGCCGGATCAAGCTGACCTGCATCGTTTTCTTCAGACCTCCTCAGCCCGCCACCGCTTTCATTTTTCGAAACCCGGGAACGGCAACGCCGTCCAGGTCTTTCTGGACCTGTTTGCCCGGCCGGGCCAAGTCTTCTTGGGAACCACCGCCGACGTCGCCGCCGCGGGGGGGATTTCGGGTCTGGCCTTGGCGGCGGATCCCTTGAGCACGGCCCTAGCGATCACAAGCGGCCGACGCCCCTTCCTGATGCCCAAGATCGTCCAGGTTCGCCTGCAGGGGGTCCTCCCCCCGTGGATTTCAGGGCGCGACCTAGGGCTCGAGATGCTCCGGCGTCTGACCGTCAAGGGGGGCGCCGGCCGGATTTTCGAGTACGTCGGGGAGGGAATCCGCTCGGTTTCGGTTCCGGACCGGGCGACCCTCGCGTGGTTCGGAGCGCAGTTTGGCGCCATAGGATCCACGTTCCCTTCCGATGAGCGCACCCGCGAGTATCTGACGGCCGTCGGACGCAAAGGGGATTGGTCGGCGCTCGCGCCCGCCAGCGATGCCGTTTATGACGAATATCTAGAAATCGATCTGGGACTTCTGGAACCGTTGGTCGCCAAACCCCACAGTCTCGACAACGTTTGCTCGGTGCGCGAAGTCGAGGGGACCCGGATCAATCAAGTGGTGATCGGCTCCGATGCGGGAACGTCGCTCAAGGACCTTGCCGCGGCCGCCGAGATCCTGAAGGGGGGGCGCCTCGCGGACGGCGTCAATCTGTTCGTGATTCCCGGCTCCCGTCGTGTCCTGAAGGCCGCCGCTGCGGGGGGTCATCTTGAGACGCTTCTTGCGGCAGGGGCCCACGTCGTCGAATCGGCGGCGGGGTACTCGGTTCCCGATATTCACCTTCCCGCCTCTCACGCGGTGTCCGTGCACACGTTTGGCACCAACGCCAGGGGGGCAACTGGAGTCCCGGACGCCATGATCTACTTCGCAGGTCCTGAAGTCGCCGCTGTGAGCGCCTTAAAGGGGGCTCTGGCCGATCCTCGCGGCCTGGGAAAGCACCAGCCTTTGACATTGCTTCGCCTTGGCGAAGGGGACGACGTTGGCATCGCCCGGCCGCCGTCAGACTCATCCAGGATCGAGATCCACCGCGGCTCTTTCGTGCGCCCCCTGCCGGCTTTCGATCCTCTGCCTGCGGAGCTGACGGCGAGCGTTCTTGTTAAGGCGGCCGACGAGGTGTCGACAGATCGAATCCTCGCGCGCGACGAGAGGTTTCCGGCTCAGGCGCTCAACATTCCGGCCGCTGCCAGCCAGGCTCTCGAGTCGCTCGATCCGATGTTCGCGCGCCGAGCCCTCGAGGCCAAGTCGGGGATTCTGGTGGCCGGGGAGCGCTATGGCCAAGGAAGGGCGCACTCCGGCGCCGCGCTTGTCCTGCGCCACCTCGGCGTGCGCGCGATCCTGGCCCGATCGTTTGGCGCGGAGCATCTCTCGGATCTTGTGAATTTTGGGATTGCGCCGCTCCTCTTTGCCGAGCGGACCGGCTACGACCGCCTGGTCCAGGGGGATGCCGTGCGCATCGGCGACTTCCGGCGGGCGCTCGTTTCCGGAAAGCCTTTTACGCTGACCGTGCCGGCACGCAAGCTGAAGATCCTGGTAAAGGCGGGGGTGGCCGGAGCCGAAGCCGCCATCCTGGTGCGGGGCGGGGTTTTGGTGAAAGGGGAGAAGGCCCGCGCGGCAACAGCCAGAAGCCGCAGCTCCTCTCGCCCAGCCGCCAGAAGCGCCCAGAGCGCCAAAAAGAAGCCGAAGAAGGTCAAGCGCCAGTCCCGTTAGCACGTTTAATATAGAGAGTGCTTATGACGCCGGGGACCTGCGCCGCGTGCCACCGTCCGCTCCAAAAGGATTCGTCCGGGGTTTTCCGGTGTCCGGTCTGTGCCTTGAATTCCCGGGCGGCCGATCCTGCCACGGAACCTGAGACCTGGGTGATGGAGGGGGCCGGGGAAGAGGACGCCGCCGCAGGCGCGCCGCCGCCGCTTCCCGAGGATTTCGGACAATACGAGGTGCTGGGAGAGCTCTCGCGCGGCGGGATGGGGGTGATCTACCGCGTCCGCCAGAAGCACTTAAACCGCGTCGTCGCCATGAAGGTCCTGATCGCCGGACGCGACGCCTCGGGCGACCAGATCCGCCGCTTCCTGCGCGAGGCGCGAGCGGCTGCGAGGCTGCGCCACCCGAACATCGTTTCGATCCACGACGTCGGGAGTACTGAGGGGAAGGTCTATTTCACAATGGATCTTATCGAGGGGGAGTCTCTCCACGAGAGGCTCCGCCGAGGCCCGATCCCGCACCGGGAGGCCGTCGAGATCCTCCGGCAGGTCGCCGCCGCCATCCATTACGCCCACGAGAACGGCGTGATCCATCGCGACATCAAGCCGGGGAACATCCTCATCGACAAGCAGGGGAGGGCTCTGCTGACGGATTTCGGGCTGGCGCGCACGCTCGACTCCGAGACTTTGCACACGCGTTCGGGCACCACGATGGGGACGCCCCACTACATGTCTCCCGAGCAGGCGCAGGGGGATGTCGACAAGGTCGACGCCAAGAGCGACGTCTACTCCCTGGGGGCGGTTTTTTACGAGATGCTCACAGGGGTTCCTCCCTTCGTTTCCGAACGCGAGGTCGACATCCTTCTCAAGGTGATTCACGAAGAGCC
>SBBH01000144.1 GCA_005239795.1 Planctomycetales bacterium | reverse complement strand
CTAAGTGGGAGCAAGTCTCAGCACTCGGTACCCAGCACTTTTTACTGGCTGTTTAAGGGCCGCAGAATTTCCGGAAGGCGCGCGCCAGATCCAGGGTGGTCACAACCCCGACGATTTTCTCACCTTCCTGAACAAACACGCGGTGGATCTTCCGATCGTCCATGCGCCGCGCGACCTTCCAGAGGGGCTCCTCCGGCGGAACCGTGACGAGCGCACTGGTCATGAGCTTCGCGACCGGGGCATCCACCGTGCGGTTCAGCGTATAGACCCCCCCCCCGCCGGATTCCTTCTTGAGGCGCTTGATGTCGGCTTCGGACAGGATCATAAAATGGCTTTTCGCCTCGAAACGGAGGATGTCGAACGTGGTGATCACGCCGCACGGCGTTCCTTGCGCATCCCAGACCAGAAGCCCGCTGATATGCTTGGCCTCCATCAGGCGCGCAGCCTCGGTATACAGCTGGTCCTGCCGGATCCCGGCGACGGGCTTCGTCATGAACTCTCCGGCAGTCCACTGCTCGTCGCTCTCCTCCTCTTCTTCTTCTGTTTCTGTCATAGGCGGGGACTGTACACCACACCCTGGATTTCAAATCAAGATTTGATACCGTAGCGCGACAATTCGGGCCGTAGCGCAGCCCGGCTAGCGCGCTTGCTTGGGGTGCAAGAGGTCGCGAGTTCAAATCTCGCCGGCCCGAGTTTCCGCCTATGCCCATGCGGCTTAAAGCCGCATGGGAGGCTCCGGCGGATCCGCCGATGTGCGTGGAGTCGATATAGGTGAGGTGGAGCCCCTGCTTCAGACCCCTGGCGTCCTCCATGATGAAGCAGGGGGGGGCGGCGAAGGAACGATTGCCCAAAGTGATGTTCCCCCGATCCCCAGAGCCAGGGCCAAAACAAATCTCACGCTTTTCGATTGAGATTTTGCCATCGCGCTCTCGTTGACCTGTTTATTTGTTGAAGCTCGGAACGTCGCCCATCCATGGGCCGAGTTCCCACCCAAAGTGTCTCACTGCGAAATTCAACTCGTTCCCTGCCGCCGCACTAGCGACAGCGTAATAGTATTCGCCATTGCCATTGACCGGGACCACCTGATGGACCGTATGAGAGATGTTGTTTTTTATGACGCCTCCAGCACCGCCCGCCTGGGTGTCGAATGAAAAGATCTCCCTAAAATGAGAATCCGCAGGATCCAGTTTGATCTGCAAACCGTTCATGCGCCGATTCGTGTCGGCCAGAAAGGGCCTCCCTTTCACCGAGAGCTGAACTCGGGGTGCAAAAGGAGGGACGGCGACTTGATGCGCCACAAATGACGTGTTGGCATATTGTGTGTGAGACAGGGGTGAAAAAAACCGACTGAGGATGAACCACGTGGGCGTCGTCGTAAAGAGTTCAATCTTGGGTTCGGCGACCACCAGGAAGGCCCCAATGCATCTCAGTTTTTTATTGTTGGAGAGGGTCGTACCGGGGTGGTACCAACCCCTTTTCTGATTTTTAAGAACCGGTTTAGAGTCTCCGGATGGTTCTCCTGCCGGATCGCTTTCATGAAACACATAGATGTCATTCGCTGTGAGAGGAAAGAAATTTCCTGAATTATTTCCACGGCTCAAATAGACATACCAGATCCCCTCAGGAGCGGGACTGCCTGCAAATTCGGGGCGCCATGTCAATCGACAGGTCGGCATTCAGGGTCATCACCGCATTTCCGCCATCCCCTTCAACGTGGGCTTCACCCGGTTTGATCGCGAAGTGCGTGTCATCTTGATATTTCAGATAGAGACCTGTTTTGTAACCCACGAAATCCGAGATGGCCCCGTGCGTTGTCGATGCGAAATACAAGAAAGATCCCAGCACGGCCACAGCGTTGAGATGGCCTCTCCCTTTGGACCGCCCGGTGTGATTGTTTTTCATGTCCACCCGCCCAATGAACCTCCCTGGTCCCCAGCGAACTGGCTCGGCGAGGCCAGCCCAAGCGAGCCACGAGACTGACTTTGTTATCATACTCTCGACGCCCAGCAGAAAAGCTAATTATGTCAAAAGGGACGAAAGGGGTAGCGCATGCTACGCCAAGCGCGACTGAAGGAGTTTCGCGTCCGGCGTGGTTGTAGTAGGGGGATGAAGCAGGCGGTCCGGCAGGAGCCCCGGCAGGAGAGGGGCGATCTCCTGGGCGATCTCCTCGAGGAGCCTCTGCGTCGGGCCGTCCAGGACCGCCGTCCTTGCGGAGGAGAGAACGGTCTGGATGCGCAGGACGCCCGCGGTCCGGTCGCCCGCGGCGATCGGGAGCCGGATCTCCCCCAGGCGTCCCTTGCGGGGCGTCCGGTAGGAGGGGCACGAGGCGGAGGCGCTCAGTTGGCGCTCCGGCGTGAAATCGGTGGGGAATTCGCAGGCGTCGTCGCCGCGCGCGAGGGCCAAGTGGAACTCGCGCCCGGCGGCCACATAGAGCCCCACCCAGGCGGGACTGCCGATCAGGTCCTGGACGAGCCCCAGGATCTTCTGGGCGGCCTGATCCTGGTCGCGCGTGGCGTTGGTCTGGGCGATCGCCCGGATCTTGTCCAGGAGGTAGCGGTTTATGAAGGGGGTCCTTCCCATGGGTTGGATCCTCACGGGAGCTTGACGGAATCGATCTGGCTGGCGGGGACCGCCTCGCGCAGTTTCGAGAGGACTTCGGGCGGGACCGGGTCGTCCAAGGTCAGCACCATCAGGGCCTGCTGTCCCCGCGTCTTGCGGCCGACGACCATCCGGTCGATGTTGATGGCGTTTTCGCCGAGGATCGTCCCGACCCTGCCGATCATGCCGGGGCGGTCCGGATGGAACAGGATCAGCATCTCCTGTGCCGGGGGCACGTCGATCGGATAATTGTCGAGGTGGACGATACGCTCCTCGCGGCCGTCGACGAGCGTCCCCCCGACGGTGCGCACCGATTTTTCCGTCTCGAGCATGACGGAGATGAGGTTCACGTAATGGGGGGAGTCTGGCGAGGTCGATTCCGTCAGGCGCACGCCGCGCTCGCGGGAGACGATCTCCGCATTCACGCGGTTCACGGTGTCGCCGCAGGAGGCGGCCAGGACCCCCGCCAGGGCCGACACCGTGATCGGCCGCACATCCCCCTCCGAGATCGCCCCCTGGCAGACGACCGAGACGCGCAGGACCCGCCCGGGGCACATCTGGGCCCCGAGCGACCCGAGCTTCTCGGCCAGGTTCATGTAGGGGGCCAGGCGCGGCTCCTTGACCTGCAGGGTGTTGACGGCGCTCGTGACCTGGCCGCTTTTAAAGTAGGCGACGATCTGCCGGGCGATGTCGGCGGAAACCTTTCGGTGCGCCTCCTCGGTGCTTCCTCCCAGGTGCGGCGTGAGGACGACGCCGGGCTCCGCCAGGAGCGGCGAGTCTCCCAGGGGTTCCTGCGCGAAGACGTCCAAGGCCGCCCCGGCGATCGTGCCGTTGTGGAGCGCTTCGGCCAGGGCCTCTTCGTCCACGATCCCGCCCCGGGCGCAGTTGACGAGAATCGAGCCGCGCTTCATCTTGCGCAGTTCCGCCCGGCCGATGAAGTTCTTCGTTTTGTCATTCAAAGGGATATGAAGCGTCACGATGTCGGCCTGCGCGAGCATCGGCTCCTTCTCGAGGAGCTCGATCCCCTGGCCGGCAGCCACTTCCTTCGCGATGAACGGGTCGCAGGCCACGACCTTCATCCCGAACCCCTTGGCGAGCTTGGCCACCACAAGGCCGATATGCCCCAGGCCGAAGATGCCGAGCGTCCGGCCGGCGAGCTCGAACCCCACCAGCTCTTTCCGGCGCCATTCCTTGCGCCGCAGGAGCGCGTCGCCTAGCACCACGTTGCGCGCGCGCGCCAGGATCGTTGCGATCGTGTGCTCGGCCGCTGCGGTGACGTTCCCCTCGGGGGAGTTCAAGACCAGGATCCCCCGGCGCGTCGCCGCGCCGACGTCGATGTTGTCGATGCCGATGCCGGCGCGCGCGATCACCTTGAGGCGCGAGGCGGCCTCGATCACGTTGTGTGTCACGCGTGTGCTGCTGCGCACGACGAGCCCCTCGTAGCCGCCGACGATAGAGCACAGCTCCGATTCGGAAAGGGGCGGGCGCACGTCGGTCTGGAATCCGGGCTCCTGCTCGAGGATCTCGAGCCCCTCTCGGCCCAGCTCGTCGGCAACGAGGATCCGCGGCATGGGGGGATTGTAGAGGAACGCCGTCGCTGGTCGCTAGTCGCTAGTCGCTGGAAAGACGGGGCGGCAGGAGCCGGAGGGCGTTGTCAACAGTGATTTTCCGCTTCACGTCCTCCGCGAGCGCCAAGGCAAGAAACGCATCGAGGTTTTCGCGGAGGTCCTTGACGCCGGGGCTGGGCCAGTCGGTTCCCCAGAGGACCTGGTCGGCGACCTCCTCCAACCGTGGGAAGTACTCGAGCAGCTTCGCCGGCGGGATTCCCGAGACCTCGAGCCGCATGTTCTTGTGCCGGCGCAGGAGGAAGAACGCCTCCTTCATCCAGAGCGGGCGCCCTCCGTGGGCGAGGATGATGGCGAGGTTCGGAAAATCAACCGCCACGTCGTCGGCGTCCATCGGGTGGCCGTATTTGCTGCGGGCGCCGGGAAAGATGCTCGTCCCCGTGTGGATCATCACGGGGATCTTGCACTCGGCGCAGGCGCGGTAGATGTCGGCTAGCGCCGTGAGCCCCGTCGTGTAGGCGTTGGCGGCGAACCCCTGATGGGGCGGGTGGATCTTGAGGAACGCCATTCCGCGGTCCGCGAGGCGCCCGACGTCGCCGGCCGGGTCTTTCGAGAAGCGCGGGTGGACGCCGCAGACCGGCAGGAGCCTGTCGGGCGCCGCCGCGACGTACTTCAAGACATAGTCGTTCGTCTCCTCGCCGAACCCCATGATGTCGGGGCTCGGATAGTTGATGAGCGCCGCCCGCTCGACGCCGCAGGCATCCATGTATTTCAGGAGCTCCGCCGCCGAGTCCATGATCGCCAGGAGGTAGTCGAACCCTTGGGCCTCCTTCCCGCGGCCCCGGCGCATCGCTTCCAGGACCGCCGGCTTCAACTGCCGCCAGGGCTGGATGTGGATATGGATGTCGGTGACGCCAGTCATGCCGTGTCAGTCCCGATGAATCTCTTCGACGGTGAGGAGAAGGATTTTCTCCGGGGTCGGGAGATTTTGTTTTTCCTCTGCCTGGGTTCCTAGAACGGCCGCGCAGAGAAGGGAAACTGTCCGCCCGGGAGCTTCCCCCCATGGGTTGGACAGATTCTGGGTAAGGTTAAGCTGTAGGTCCTCTCCCTCCAAGCTCTTTCCGTAGAGACCTCCCCGCCCCCCTGG
>SBBH01000194.1 GCA_005239795.1 Planctomycetales bacterium | reverse complement strand
CACGGCCACCCCCCCCACGCGAGCCTCCCCCGCATCGGCGTGCAGGAGGCCCGCGAGGATCCGGATCGTCGTCGTTTTCCCCGCGCCATTAGGACCCAAGAAGCCGAAGATCTTCCCCGGGGGGACGGCAAGCGTCAGATCGTCCACCGCTACCTTGCCGCGGAACGCCTTGCGAAGGTGGTTGATCTCGATCATGAAAATTTAGCGGGAAAGACGTACCCGAGGATCCTGTAAATAAGCTTCGCCGCGGCGAACTCCGTCGCCACCTGGCCTGGGATAGGCGTCACCTCGACAACGTCGAGCCCCACGACCTTGCGCGATTGGCAAACGCGGCACAAAAGCGCGAGCCCCTCGTACCAGGAGAGCCCTCCCGGCTCGGGAGTGCCGGTTCCCGGAAAGACGGACGGATCGAATCCGTCGACGTCGATCGTGATATAGACGTTCTTTCCCAGGGTGTCGACAACAGCGTCGATCCAATGAGGATTTTTTCGGATCTCCTGCGCCAGGAACGTGCGCGTCGGCGGGCGGTCGACGTAGGGAAGCTCGTCGACGGAGAAATTGCGGATCCCCACCTGCGTCAGCGGGTGCTTGTACTCGCACATCCGCCCCGCGGCACAGGCATGGTTGAAGCGCGTCCCCTCGTAGGCGGGACGCAGATCCGCATGGGCGTCGATCTGGAGCACCGAAACATCCGGAAAAACCTCTCGGTAGGCCCAGACCGAGCCGACGCTCGCCGTATGCTCCCCCCCGAGTGTCACCACAAACTTCCCCCGGCGCGCCCACGGGAGCACCGCCGCGGCCACGCGCGGTGGGATCTCTTCGGGAGAGCCTTCGACATCCAAGGGGGGCAATGTGTGGACTCCCACGGTGTAGGTTTCCTGGCGCAACTCCTCGTCGAAAAGCTCCACCTGCTGGGAGGCCCAAAGGATCGCCTCGGGGCCGCGGCGCGTCCCCTTGTGGAACGTCGTGGTCCCTTCGTAGGGAACCGGCAGGACGACCACGCGGGAGGATTCCGACCTTGAGTCCGCCTCGCCGAGCCCGAGAAACGACGTCGCGCCATGGACTTCGCTCATGAGAGCGCTAAGCGTGTTAGACCGAAGCCCCGACCTTCTGAGGCGGCGGGACCACCTTCGCCGAGCCGTGAGCGCCGTTCCCCTCGGGCGGCGCGGAAGGCAAGGGAGGTCCCGGCGGGACTTCCGTCTGCGCGCCGTTGATGTCGAGGTAGGTATAGGCCCGCATCTGCGCCTCGTAGTCATCCAGAAGCTTCACTCCTTCGCTCGGCTTGAGGCGCCCCTCTTTTACAGCCCGCTCGATCTGCTCTTTCATCGCCTTCTCCAGCTCGTTCTGGTGGTACTGAACATCGGCCAGGACCTGCCCCGCGGTGCTTCCCGGGATCACTTCCTCAATGTAGTACCCACCGGGCTCGCTAGCATCCAGGAAGCAGTGGATCTCGTTCGAGCGGCCGAACAGGTTGTGTAGATCCCCCATGATATCCTGATAGGCCCCCACGAGAAAAACCCCGACGTAGTATGGCTCCCCCGGGCGCAGATCATGCAAAGCTAAGGTGTCGCGCCCGCCCCCCTTGTCGTCGATGAACTGGCAGATCTTGCCGTCGGAATCGCACGTGATATCGACCAGCGTCGCTGCGTGGCCGGGGAATTCATTCAAGCGGTGGATCGGCATGATCGGAAAGAGGTTTCCGACCGCCCAGTGGTCCAGAAGCGACTGGAACACGGAGAAATTTCCGACATACTGCTCGCAAAGGTTCGCCCCCACCTTCTCAAGCTCCTCCGGCCCTTCGTCCTCGGGCTTGCGCAGGGCCGCCACATCCCGGCAGATCTCCCAGAACAGGGTCTCCACCGTCGCCTTGTCCTCCAGGCTCAGATAGCCGTGGATGAAAAGCGACTCGGCCCTCTCCTTGAGCTCCACCGCATCGTGATAGGCTTCAAGCAGGTTGATGCTGGGCAGGTTCTTGCGGATATCCAAAAGCTCCGCCACGACCCGATGCTCCTTGCCCCCCTCCGTACGGGCGACCTCCGACAACTTCCCCTTCTCGATCGCGCCAAAGAGCTCCACCACCAGCACCGCGTGGTGCGCGACGATCGCCCGGCCGCTCTCGGTAACGATGTCGGGATGCGGCACATTCTCGGCGTTGCAGACCTCCTGGATCGCATAGACGATGCCGTTCGTGTACTCATCAAGCGTATAGTTGGTGGAGCTGCGGTGCGCCGACCGCGAACCTGTGTAGTCGACACCGAGCCCCCCGCCTGCGTCCATATAGGCGACATTCAGGCCGCTCTTCCTGAGTTTCGCGTAGACGCAGGCTGCCTCCGATACGGCGCGCTTGACGGCGCGGATATCGGGGACCTGAGAGCCGATGTGGAAATGCAACAGCTGGAAACAGTTCTCCCATTTCTCGGCCCGCAAGAGGGAGACCGCCGTCAGAAGCTCCGCCGTCGATAGGCCAAACTTAGCGTTGTCGCCGCTCGAGGATTCCCAGCGGCCCAGGCCCCGCGCGTGGAGCCGCACGCGAACCCCGATGTCCGGGGGAATCTCCATCTCCTTGGCGACGCGGATGATCTCGCGCAATTCGCTCAATTTCTCGACGACAAGGATCACGCGCTTCCCCAGCCTCTTTCCGCTCAGGGCCATCCGAATGAACGAGGGGTCCTTGTAGCCGTTGCAGATGATGAGCCGCTCCGGTCCGCTCACCAAGGCCATGGCCGCCAACAACTCGCTGCGGCTCCCGGCCTCGAGGCCAAACTGATACGGCTCGCCCGCCTCGAGGATCTCCTCGACGACCTCCCGAAGCTGGTTGACCTTGATCGGAAAGACCCCCTGATAGCGCCCCTTGTAGCCAAGATCCAGGATCGATTTCCGGAACGATTCGTTGACCTCCATCACGCGGTTCCTCAGGATGTCCTGGAACCTCACCAGGAGCGGCAGGCGAATCTCCCGGCGGCGCGCCTCGGCCACCACGGCCGAAAGGTCGATCGTCCCCCCCTTGTCCTTCAGGGGCGCGACGACGACGTTGCCGTTCTGACTGATGTCGAAATATTTGATCCCCCACTTGCGGATGCCGTAGGTCTTGAGCGCCTTGCGCTTGTCCCAGCGGGGGTCGGGCATGCTTACCTTAAAAAAACGGGCTCCCCGCGCGGCATCGAGAAGGCAATCAATGGAGAAGGACGACGAAAAATTTGGTAACCATGCGACTCGTGGATACAAGAGTGCCCGCTGTGAACCGCCGTGTCAAGCGCTGAGATGGACGCCGAACTCATGAGCCGGCGATCCCCTTCAGCGGATCCCGGCCGGACCCCGTCTTCTGGAGCTCCGCAAGCCATTTCAGCATGAGGTCGGCCTCAAGGTTCAGGAAATCCCCCTCCTTCAAATCCCCCAAGGTGCTGGAATGAATGGTGTGCGGGATCAGGTTCACGCTGAACCAGTCGAGCATCACCACGAGAGCCGCCTCCGGCGCCGCCTCCCGGCGCTCGCGCAGGATCCTCTGATAGTAGCTCAGGAGCGTCGCGTCCCGGCGGCTGGCGCGTCCTAGCTCCCCCACCGTCAAGCTCGCCCCGTCGACCGCCACAGAACCCCGGACCACAAGCCACCGGCGGATCTGCTTCCCCACGGCCACGCGGAGCGACGCCCCCCGCTCATGCGCCGTGATCGACAGAACACAGCCGATCCCGTCGACGTGCCCTTGGACGAGATGCCCTCCGAGATCCTGCCCCACCCGCAGGGGACGCTCGAGGTTCACCCATTGGCCGGGACGCGCCAAGCCCAACGTCGTGCGCCGGCACGTCTCGTCCGAGAGATCAAAAGCGACATTGCCGCCTGATTTCTCGACGACGGTGAGACAGACGCCGCTGACGCTCAAGCTCGCGCCGATCTTTGTCGTGCGCCCCAGCGATCCGACTTCGAGAATCAACCGTCCCGGCTCGCGCCGTTTGACGACCTTCACCTTTTCGACAAGGCCCGTGAACACGCGGGAATTCTACTCCGCTCTCCACTCGGGATGTAGGGGCGGTTCCTGGTGCGCTGAGTCCGTTCGGTCCGGGGGAGAGGCCAGCGTAAAGTAGAACGTCGCCCCTTCGCCAGGACGCGAAGAGAGCCAGACGCGACCGCCGTGGCGCTCGACGATCTTCTTCACGACCGACAGGCCGATCCCCGTCCCGGGATACTCCCCTCGGGAATGCAGCCGTTGAAAAAGAACGAAGATCTTCTCGAAATACTGGGGGTCGATTCCGATCCCGTTGTCCCGGACAAAAAAAACCTGCTCTCCGTTCTTGTCTTGAACCCCAACATGAATGCACAGCGGCTGGGGACCGCGGAACTTGAGGGCGTTGCCGATCAGGTTTTGAAAAAGGAGCCCCACCTGTCCCGGATTGGCGGAAATGACCGGAAGAGGATCATGCGTGATTTCCGCTTGGCTCTCCCGGATCGACGCCTGCAGGTCCAGAAGAGTATTTCGCAACACGACCTCAAGATCCCTTCACCGTCCTCCACAGCCGCTCGACGAAGACGTTGTCCAAGGCCCGACCCTTCCCGTCCATGCTGATCTGGATCCCGGCCGACAGAAGCCTCTTCGT
>SBBH01000250.1 GCA_005239795.1 Planctomycetales bacterium | reverse complement strand
GTCACATCCACCGGCGTCGCTTTCCAGCGTCCGCCGACGCCGGGCGGGGCCTCGCGGGGCGGGACAATCGCGAAGATGTCATTAGGGCCTAGCACATAAAATTCCGTCGCGGGGATTCCCCCGAACGTGACTGTCGTGTCTACATCTGAGGTGAACCCTTGTCCAAAAATGTAAACAACCTCATATCCTGCGTAGGAACCACGGTTGGGGTGGACCGAGTCAATCTGCACATCCCCGCAGGCGTTTTGGTAGGTGAACGTCCCATGAAGATCTGTCGAGTTCGGGTAGGAGACCACAACGTCCACCACCGTCGGCGTCCAGGTGCCTCCAGGAGGAATGTCATGGCGCGGGATGACGACCAGAAGGTGCGTCGAGTCCTGGACATGCAGAATGGAGGCCTCGTACTCTCCGAATCTGACGGAGATGAGCCCGTCATCCACGAATCCTCCTCCACCCAGTTCCGCCGCTTCGATCAGGGCGGTTTCTCCTCCTTCATAAGGGCTCTCATCGGGATCGATCGTGACGACCGGAAATGGGTACAGCTCGCAGGTGGCCCAGATGATTCCAGAGCCATTTTCCCAATCGTAATCCGTGCCTCCAGCCACGAGCACACGGCCTCCTGAAAGGAGCGTGAGGGTGTGATTTTCACCCCGGATGTCCGCCCTGGAATCGGTCAGGGTCCATTCCCCCAGGACTGGATCGAAGATCTCGCAGCTCGAGAGCGTCTCAATGGGATAGGTGGAAAGGTCCGTGCCGCCGACAACGAGCACGGTTCCATTGGGTCCCAGGATGGCTTTGGGGAAAGTCCGTCTATGATTCAAGTATCCCGTTTGCGTCCAGGTGTCTTGCGTTGGGTCGTAGATTTCACTGGCGTATCCGTCGATGCCGCCGACCGCCATAACACGTCCATCCGTCAAAAGCACAGTCTCGCCCCACTCATGATAGTCATTCGTTGAAGCCACAGGACTCCATTCGCCCGTAGCGGGGTCATACAACTCGCATTCCTTGCCGGATCCGGCGGCAAGAAGCACTTTTCCGTTCCCAAGGAGGCAGAGAATCTCTCGGTCGTCCACCTCGGGAGCGGGACCGGAGCGCGCTATGAGTTTTCCGTCCTGTACTTTGATATCGGCCTCCGCAAGCGCATCGTCCAGCGCGCAGTAGGTGGCGGTCACCATTTCTTCCAGATCGACGACGAGCGGTGCTGGCATGGGATCCTCCGTGGTCATCCCTTCCCGCACCTTTCATCGTCTGGAATCGCTTGTGGATGAACACGTTATGACCTATTCAACTGGAGCAATGCATATTTACATTTATCTAGATAACAGGCGGCGCGTTCAGCGGTGCTCCGGCGCCTCCTTCGCATACAGGCTGTGAATGTAATAGGCCAGATCCCAGCGTTGGGACTCCGGGAAGGCGTCCAGGGCCGGCATCGGCGTTCCCGGGATACCGGTTGTGATCGTCCGATAGAGGTCGGCCGCCGCGTGCCCGCGCTTGAATCGCGCCGGCCCTTGCGCAAGATTGGCCGCCTCGATCGGCGCCCCCCAGTCGTCGACAAGAGCGTCGGCTTCGGGGCCGTCCCCCCGCCCTTCAGGGCCATGGCAGGCGTCGCACTGGGCAACCCGGTAGACCGCGCGCCCCCGTTCAGCCGCCTCGGTCGAAAAGGGGTAGGGAGGAGAAACCGAGATTTCTGGGTCGGCGGGGCGCAGCTCGAAAAGATTCACCGGTTTTTCGTCCCCGTCTTCATCGCGCAAGACCGCGAGGCTTTTCAAGTGATAAACGAGCGCCCACCGGTCCTCAGGCAAGAGCGCCGCGTAAGGGCGCATCGAGGTTCCCTTGACGCCGGCCGTCACCGTGCGGAAAAGGTCCGCATCCGAGGGGAGCGAGCCGTCCGGGGTCGATTTCAGCTTGTACTTTCCCGAGGTGAGGTCGCGCGGCGGCGTCTTGTAGGTGGCCGAAACCGGTCCGTCTCCCTTTCCTTCTGGGCCGTGGCAAAGGGCGCACTGCTGATCGTAGAGCGTCCGCCCCCGCGCGATCAGGGCCGGCGTCGGCAAGGGCTGGGGGGGGATTTCGACCGCGCTCCAGGGAGGGCCCTCCGACGGCCCCGCAAGGAAGATGAGGGCGAAGAGCCCCAGGACCGCGAGCGTCCCCAGGGCATGCCAGAGGGTCTTTTTGCTCACCCACGTAAGGTATCCAGAAATCCCAAACCCCAAACCACAAATCCCAATTCCAAAATCTCAAAAGAAGAGCGATGCTAATTCCTCATGGATGGGATTACATCTGGAGAGACGCTCTGCCTCCTCTGCCGTCGCACGATCGACTGTGATGGCGACGCCCTCTCCTTCGTTCGGTTCATTTCGGATCCGGCCGACCCGCTGGCCCCTTTCGACGGCGCCTCTTTCCACAAGGACTGCTTTGCGCGGTGGGACCGGCGCGAGGAGTACCTGAGCCGCTACGTCGCCTTCGCCGGAAGTTGGAAGGACAAGCTCAAGAGAGAAGAGTGATGCGGTCTACCACCGTCCGTAGGCGGGGTGCCCGGGCTTGACCGCGACGAAGGTCCCGGTGCAGGTGGCGGTCACTTTCCCTTCGGCCGCGATCGACGCCTCGACCGTCACCCGGCTCCCCTCGGAGGAGACGGCGCGGGCCGAGATCGTGACGGGTCCCCGGGTCGGCGTGGGATGGCGCATCTTCACATGGAATTCGGCGGTGACAGAGCAGGGGGCCTCCGCCAGGCCATCCCGTTTCATGAGGTGCCAGACGGCCGTCCAATTGGAGTGGCAGTCGAGGAGCGCCCCGACGATTCCGCCGTTTAAGATGTTGTCGAACGCCTCGTGGTGTTTTTGAGGGGACCACTGGGCTACGACCTCGCCATCGGGCGTGTCGCCGACCGGGATACTGCGGATCCGAAGCCCCTGGGGATTGGCCGGACCGCATCCAAAGCATTTTCCATGGGGGGAGAAGCGCTCCTGAAGAGAGAGGTCTGCCGTCATGACGATAGTGTAAGGCGCTGCGCGGAAATAACCGCGGTCAACGACAGAAGTTGTTTTTTCGCCATCCTAATGAGGTCGGCCCGCGCGAGGCGATTCCCGCGGGGGAAGGCCGGCGCTCAGTTGAGATGCGCGATTTCGCGCTGGGCCCGCCGGGGAATGGATCTGAACTTCATGCCCACACGCTGGATCCGGCCGCTCGTCTTCTTCTGGGCGGTCGTCCAGGTGATCTCTCCCGTTACCCGGAAGGAGTTCAGGCGCGCCCCTAGCACCTGGAACACGACGCGTTGGCCGGTGATGAAAGGTTCCACGGGGCTGTTATGGTTTTCGAAGCAGACGCCCCCCTTGCTTATGTTGACGATGTAGAAGCGGTGGGCGTAGGGGGAGGGGGGGCCGATCCAGCGGGCCAGGCCCGTTCGGAGGACAAGGACCCCTTGGGGGATGCTCTTCCGCGCGGACATCCTTTTTTCAGCTGTACTGGTCATAGCGGTCCCCTTTCCTTCGCTTCCGGCGCTCCCTGGGAGCGAGGGAGGGGCGGCGTGCCCCCAGCCTCACTGTCCCTACCTCATTCTATTCGGAAAAATAAGGTCTGGGGCTTGATGAGAGTTTTTTTGGAAATGGTGCACGGAATGTCCGACGATACCGGACGCTGTGGGCCCGGGTGATGACAAGGTGAGCGCGGCGACCGACCTCCTGAACGTCAAGCTTCTTCACGACAATGGTGAGGAGGTCTGCCGCATTATCCGGCTTTGCGACCGATTCGACCGTCTTCCCATTCTGTTCTACACGGGTGTCATCCCGTCGGACGAGTTTGCCGATATGGTTGCTCGCAGCGGCGCCCAGGGAGTCGTGGACAAAACCTCTGGTGGAAAGCTCCTAGTGACTAAGGTGAACCGGCTTCTGGAGCAGGGCGGTCCGCCGTGGCCTGCTCTCTCGAATTCGTGAAAGTATTGCTCTCGGGGAGCCCCCTGACGGTCGAGGCGAGACTCGTACGATAGGGGTTGGCGCTTCCGCCCTCGCCGGTCCTGCCGTCAGGCGTTCGGTTTTCCTTCTCCTTCTTGTTCTTGCGCGTTGCCGGGCCGCTGGACGTTTGATACCAGTTCCCGCCCAGTTTCAGCCACCCCTGTAGAGTACGATACGACTGTATGAACCCGTCAGACATGAGAAAGCGGATCTGGACCTTCCCCTCGGTGCTCCTGGTGCTCGTTTGTTTGGGTCTCGGAGCGTCCCTTCTCGAGAGCGATACGAAACCTGTCGAGAGTTTCTTCACCGGCCCCGGCGGCAAGAAAGTCAGCCTGTCGGACCGTCGGGAAAAAAATGCGGTCGTGCTCCTCTTCATGCGGGGCTTCACGGGGGAGTTCGCGTGCCATTTCTGCAGCCTCCAGGTGTAGGACTACAAGGAGGCCGCAAAGAAATTCGAGGAGGTCGGCGCCGAGGTCTGGGTGGTGCTGCCGGGCACCCAGGACGGCAAGGAATTCTATACGATGGTGGGGTCGGACGACGCTGACCATCCGGAGCTGGATTTCACCGCGCCCTTTCCTGTTCTGCTGGATGGAAAAGAATAGCGTCGCCGCGAGTTCCGTCCCGTTCCGTGAGGCGCTCTGCTACTGGGTCCGACTGGGGTTCATCAATTTCGGCGGGCCGACGGGCCAAATCGCCCTCATGTACCGGGAGCTGGTGGAGGAGCGCCGCTGGATCTCTGAGGCGCGGTTTCTGCACGCCTTGAATTACTGCATGCTTCTCCCAGGACCGGAGGCGCAGCAGTTGGCTATCTATATCGGGTGGCTCTTGCACCGCACGTGGGGCGGAGTCGCCGCCGGGGTCTTTTTCATCCTTCCGGCTGTCTTTCTTCTGTGGCTTCTGGCCTGGATTTATGTCGCTTGGGGCACGCTGCCGGTCGTCGCGGCCTTTTTCTATGGGGTGAAGCCCGCGGTCCTCGCCGTCGTGGCCGACGCCACGGTCCGGATCGGGAAGAAGGCCCTGCGGCGCACTTCCGGAATCGTTTTGGCCGCCTCGGCCTTCATCAGTTTGTGTTTTCTCGACATTCCGTTTCCGTTGGTGGTGTTGGGGGCCGGCGTCGTTGGACTTCTTGGCGGCCGTTGGATCCCTGGGCAATTCGTGCCGCCGCCCCCTTCTCTTCCCACAACAGGCTCTGCGACCATCCTCTCCGATGACCTCCCGCCGCCTGCCCATGCGCAGACGGGATGGGGCAAGGCTCTCTCGACCCTTTCCATCTGCGGGACGCTCTGGGCCTCGCCGCTTCTGGCGCTGGCCGCCTGGCGTGGGAGTGGGGATCTCTTGGTCCAGGAGGGGCTTTTCTTCAGCAAGACGGCGATGGTGACCTTCGGCGGGGCGTATGCGGTCCTGGCGTATCTAGGGCAACAGGCCGTCGAGCGCTACCAATGGATCACGGCCGGCCAGATGGTGGACGGGTTGGGTCTGGCCGAGACAACGCCGGGCCCCCTGATCATGGTCACGCAGTTCGTGGGGTTCGTGGGGGCCTACCAGAACGTGAAGGATCTCCCGCCGCTTCTGGCGGGGACCTTGGGGGCCTTCATCACCACTTGGACGACATTCGTTCCCTGTTTCCTTTGGATCTTGCTCGGCGCGCCCTGGATCGAGCGTCTGCGGGGGAACCGCCTCTTGGGCTCTGCCCTCTCGGCGATCACGGCCGCTGTCGTCGGAGTGATCCTGAATCTGACTGTCTTCTTTGCAGAGCACACCCTATGGCCTACGGTCGGCGCGGGGCTTGACGGCTTCGCCGTCGCGGCTTCCCTGGCCGCCTTTGCAGCCCTCGCCTGGCGCAGATGCGGGATGATCCCCGTGATCGGTATTTGCGCCTTGGCGGGGATGGTTTGGCGGCTCGCTAATTGACCGGAAACAGTTTCCCGAGGGCCAGGCGCGGCGCCAAAAGAAGGAGAATGGCCCCCCCCGCGAGCGGCCGGCCGGCCAGGGACACCAAGAGCGCATCGAGTGGAATGATTCCTAAAAGCCCCCACCGGACCCAGCGGCCGGCATCCGGTCTCTTTTCCTCGAGCGTGCTCACCAGGGTCACCGCCGCGACGTAGGCGCCGAGGAGAATCGCCGGCTGGAGCGTCCCGGGCGCGTGCACGGCCGACCCCATGGCGAGATTTAAGGATCGGCACGTTCCCATGCTGAGGGCGGCCGGAATGCTCCAGCGCTTGAGCCTGAGGTCATAGGCGAGGATCACCAGGAGCAGAGCCCCCCCGATCGCGAAGGCGCTTCGGGGGAGGAATCGGAGCAGGAACATCCCCGCGGCGGAGAGCGCCAGGATGAGTGCCGTGGCCTGATAGGCCGTCACGTCGCCGCGCGCGATCGGGCGATGCGGATGGAGCGCCGCGTCGCGCTCTCGGTCTGCCAGGTCGTTTAAAGCCATGCCCATCATGTAGAAGGAGCCGGAAATCCCCGCGAGCGCCGCCAGAGTTGCCGGGGAGGCGGGGGCTCCGGCGGGGAGGCCGATCCAGTAGCCGGCCCAGGAATCGGCGATGGCCGTGAAGACGAGGGGGCAACGAACCAACTGAAGGTAAGAAAAGAAGACGTTCATGTCGTCATGCGTCACGAGTCATGTGTCACGCGTAAGGAGGGAGGGGGGTTCGCACGACTCATGACGGTCCTCAATAAATAACGATGTCGTCGAGTTTGGAGATGCTCACGACCTCGTCGACGCGGATCGCGACCTCGCGACGGTTCACCTTGATCCCGTATTTCTTGGACTCCATGAGATAGACCTCACGGGAGGTCTTGCTCTCGTACATGTCGTGGACGTCGGCGTCATCCAGGAACAGGGTTGATTCAGTCACGCGGCGGAGTTTCCCGAGATACGCGAGGTTCCCGGAGCGTACGTCGACCACGACGTCGCTCCCGACGTAATCGGAAAAGGCTTGCATAGCGCTCATCGGGGGGTCAGGCGTTGGAGTTTGTCGATGATGTGGATGTCGTTCCAGGTCGCCAGCAGTACCAAGCTCAGCAGAGCCGCCAGGGCCGTGTACTGGGCGTAGACCTGGATGGTTTCGCTCACGGGCTTCCCTCGGATTTTTTCGAGGACAAGGAAAAGGAGATGCCCCCCATCGAGAAGCGGGATCGGCAGGACGTTCATGATCGCCAACGCCAGCGAGATGAGCCCCAGCATCCAGAAATAGGGGCTGTACCCGTTTCGGATTGAGACATATGTCATCGCGCCGATACCGAGGGGGCCGGACAACTGCTCGAGCATGTGAGCTTGTCCACGCGTGATGGAGCGTCCCAGATTCATCAGGTTATTCACGTTAAAGCGCAGGATCCAAAGGGACTCGCGCAAGCTCGCAGCCGCGAGCGCCGCGGGGTTTCCCCATCCCTCTCGGGGATGGACCCGCTCGGAGTAGCCAGCAGGGAAAGCAATCTGGCCGACCGTCTTCGGAGACAGTACGACGTCGGCTTGTATCTTTTGGCCGCCGCGTAAGACCGTGATCGTGAGCCGCCCTGGGACGACAGAGGGGGTTGTCAGATTCGTGATCGGCCAGTCGGCCGGCTCGCCCGTCTCCGGTTGGAACCGGGCGGCCAGGAGGATGTCTCCCGGATGTAAAGCCGCGGCCCCTTCGGAGGTGACACGCGAGACGCGATGCCCCTGGACGATGCCGATGCGCCGTCCCGTGTCGGAGGCGGGGATTTCTAAGCGACGCCGCTCTGTCCCCCGGAGAAGCTCGAGAGAAAGCGCAAGGGCTGTCCCCGCGTGGTCCTGAGAGGGGCTTACGACGAGCGTCAGGGGCTTGGCTTCTCGTTCGATTTCAACACGCACGGTATCGGACGTCGACATCTGGATGGCGCCGCGTAGTTCCGTCCACGAGGCGATCGGGTGTCCGCCGATCGCGAGGACTTTGTCCCCCGGTTTGAGGCCCCCCTTTTCGGCCGGCCCGCCGGGGGAAACTTCCCCAATCACGGGGTCCTGGTGGGGCTCGATCGCAAAACCGCACTCGTGCTGTATTTGTGCGCCGATGGGAAGGGAGACGCGGCGCAGGGGAGCTGTCGATTCCGGTCCCAGGGCAAGTTCCAGCGTCAGCGTGCCGTTCGGATGATCCAGGATCGCCGCGCGCAACTCGGCCTGGTCTGTCCAGGGGGCGCCGTTCACCGTGGCGATGCGCTCGCCGGGCGCCGCTCCCGCAAGCGCCGGGAGTTTTTCCGCCGAGAATTCCCCGATCCGGTCAACCCAGATGTTCGAGAGGCCAATCGCCTCTCCCGCTCGGAGGGCTTCGAGTTCCAGCCATCGGGAGACGGATTCGTCGTTGACCGCGACGATCCGGTCGCCGGGCTTGACGCCGGCCCGCTCGGCCGCGGAACCGGGCGCGACGCTTCCGATCAGGCTTGTTTGGTTGGCTCGGAATGTCCCTCCCAGGCTGATTGCTAAGGCCAGGAGCGGCACGGCCGCCACGCCATTCATGGCGACGCCGGCCATGAGGATGGCCGCGCGCCAGCGCGCCGGCTGGGCTGCGAACTCGCGGGGATCTCCCTTTTTTTCGTCCTCGGGGGTCTCCCCAGCCATCTTGACATATCCTCCCAAGGGGATGGCGGAAATGCAGTATTCCGTCTCCCCGCGGCGGACCGCGAGAAGCTTGGGGCCGAACCCCAACGAAAAGCGTTCCACGAGGACGCCGGCCCATTTCGCCACGAGAAAATGCCCCAGCTCATGGACGAACACCACGAACCCGAGGCCGACGATGATCTGAAGGATCGAGAAGGGATCGGGCATCGAAAAACCGACAAGGGGAGTCATGCGGTTTTCTCCTTTTGACAAAGTTGACAAAGCGTTCGGGCCGACGCGCGCGCCCAGCGGTCGGCCGCCAGGATCTGCTCCAAGGAGGGGTCGGCGATGAGGGTGTGCGCGTCCATGGTCTTTTCGACCACTGCGGGGATGTCCGAAAAGCGCAACGCTCCCGCGAGGAACCGTTCAACGGCGATCTCGTTCGCGGCGGAAAGGACCGCTTCCATCGTCCCGCCGAGGCGAGCCGCGCGGTACCCCAGCGCCAGGGCGGGGAAGCGATTCAGATCCGGCGCCTCGAAGGCGAGCGGCGGCTGCTTCGCCAGATCCAGGCGTGGCGCCGTTCCCGGGAGGCGCTCCGGGTGCGTGAGCGCGTACTGGATCGGGATCCGCATGTCTGGGAGGCCCATCTGGGCGACGACGGAGCCGTCCACGAATTGCACGCAGGAATGGACGATCGATTGGGGATGTATGACCACCTCGATCCGTTCAGGGTCGATTCCGAAGAGGTATTTGGCCTCGATCACCTCCAGGGCTTTGTTCATGAGGGTCGCCGAATCGACGGTGATCTTGGGGCCCATCTGCCAATTCGGGTGCTTCAAGGCCTCCTCGACGCGGATGTCGGCGAATCGTTCGCGGGGAAGCGTGCGGAAGGGGCCTCCCGAGGCGGTCAGGATCAGCTTCTCGACTTCCTGGGGACGTCCGGAGCGCAACGACTGGAAGATCGCCGAATGCTCGCTGTCGATGGGGAGGATCTCGGCTCCGGAGGCGCGCGCGCGTTTCATGAGCAGGGTTCCGGCGACGACCAAGGATTCCTTGTTGGCGATCGCCACGCGCTTCCCCTGGTCGACCGCCGCCAGCGTCGCCTTCAAGCCTGCCGCGCCCACGATGCTTGAGACGACGACGTGCACCTCGGGGAGTGTCGCGATTTTGAGGAGCCCCTCGTCCCCCTCCAGGACTTCACAGGGAGCGGTGCCCAAACGGGTTTTCAAGGCGGCGGCGGCGTCTTGCTCCGCCAGGGCCGCGAAAGGGGCGGCAAATTCGCGCACCTGCCCGGCGAGCGCCTCCCAGCGCGTCCGCGCCGCGAGGCCCCATACGCGGTGTCCGTTCGCCAGGGAGCGGACGACGTCCAGGGTTTGCGTCCCGATGGAGCCGGTGGAGCCAAGGATGGCAATGCCGCACTGAGTCATGAGGGGGGATTCTAGAACACTATTCACTGGGGGTCAGTAGTGCGTTTCGATCACGGTTTGGAAGCTTTTCTCCTCAAGCGTTTCGGGGTCGGTCGATTTCGGGTGCGCCAGGATCAGGCGTATCCGGACCGCGGCGGGGGGGACTCCTGAGCCGAGATTCGAGAAGGAGTCCCCCCAACCGTCTGTGGGTCGGGCGCCCCGGTACTCCAGGCTCCAGGATTTTACGCGGTCTGAGAGGAGCGTGAGCGTCCCCCCCTCGAGGGGTTTGGCGTCGACGAAGAAATCCTCCCGCCGGTAGAGCTCGAAAAGCCCTGAAGAGTCTTCGCGGGGTTTGAGGCGATACCCTACCTCGGTGAGGTCGCTCGCGACGCGGCTGGCGGTGGTGATCGAGTCGCGCGAGGAGACGAAATCGAGGCGGCTCATTTCCCCCTCCTTGCGGGCCGAGAAGCGCTCCGTCTTGGCATCCATGAGGTATTTCGGGAGCCCGGCCAGATCGTCGCAGACAAGGTCCAGGATCGCCTGTCCCTCGCGGTCGAGTTCGCGCCCCTCGCCGGTCTGCCGAGAGATCGTCAGGGTCTCGACGAGGATCCCATAGACCGCGGCCACCAGGAATCCCGCGATCGCCACGGCGACGAGGATTTCAAGAAGCGTGAACCCTGCGTCGCCCTTGGCTCTTCGTCGTCCGTGACCCGTCATGGCTACTGACCTCCCGTGGGAAGGGGGGGGATGTCGATCCATTGGACGAGCGTCACCGCGCGATCCCCCTCGAGCTCCTCGGCGGGGGCCACGGTCACGGAGAGCTCCCAGGCGCGAAATCCCGAGACGGCGCCCGTCGATCCCGGGGGGTTGAAGGGCGCCTCCTTGAGGCGCTTTCGCCACCGGTAGCCGTTGTCGGCCTCCGGGTCTTGGGGGTCGGTGAACATCTGCCAGTCGGATTCTTCTTCCTGGGTTGGGCGGGGGCCGAGACTCACCTCGGCCAGCTTTTCGCGCGCGAGAAAAGCCATGTCCGAAAGCTGACGGGCTCGGGAGGATTTTCGGAGCCCTTCGGTGTTGGTGGCCAGGAAGACGGTGACGACGACCGCCATGATCGTGAGGGCCAGAAGGACCTCGATCAGCGTGAAGCCGCGCCGGCTCGGGCTTAGGATTCGCGCAAAAACAACTTCTGTCGTTGACCGTTGTATTCGTTTTCTTTCTAACCTCTTTATTTTTGCGCGAATCCTATATAAGGCGCCGTGCGGAAAGGAGTTGAACGAAAATATCTCTCGCCCAAGATTTTCGAGATATTCGTTCATGCCCTGTGAGCCCTCCCAATTAAACACAGCAGTTATTTCCGCGCGGCGCCTTATCACTCTTCCTCGGGTTCGAGCGGTTTGACCCCGTCGAAATCGTCCTCGACTTGTGTGCGCATCATCCCCTTCCAGTCGGGGACGGCTTCCAGGATCCGTCCCTGTCCGGGAAAGGACCTCACGAGGACCGTCCAGTCCGTTTCCATGTCGTCGTGGGTCAGGTGAGCCAGATGCGCCGGCAGGAAGCCGTTGGGCTGCGCCGTCAAGCGCACTTGGCCGGTCTTCTGCGTCGTGTTTTCATCAAGCAGGATCCCCGCCAAGTGCAGGCGCGCCGGGAGCGGGGTTTGAAAAATGCGCTCAGGCTCCCGCGAGGGGTCTTCGGGTGGAGGGGGGATCTCGATCCAGACTTGCTGGGGGGCCGCATCGAGGTCGTAGACGAGCGTGCGCGCCTGGTTGCGCAGGGACGCTCCTGCGCGGCAGGTTTCGACGAGGCTGAGAAGGGTCTGAGCCGTCTGGAGGGTTGCGGTCCGGGGCTGTCTTTTGCGTCCCCCCAGGGTATAGAGGAGCACGAGCCCGATGATGAGGAGGACGATGATGATTTCGATGAGTGTGAAGCCGCCTCTTTCCCCTGTCCGGTCATTCATGAAAGGGGATCCGCTTTCCGAGGAAGCCGGCGCTATTTTGCGGGCTCGGGGGATTCATCCCAGACACTGCGGTCCTGGGCCTCCCCCGTGCCGCCGCGCTCTTTGTTGCTTCCGAGCGAGATGAGGTCGAACGGCTTGCCGCCGGGGCCGGGGGTCGTGTAGAGGATCTTGTTTCCCCAGGCGTCCTTAAGCCGTTTGGCTGTGTCGAGATAGGGTTGACCTCCGAAGTTTGGCGAAGGTTTCAAGAGGACGTCCAGCCCTTCCTCCTGTCGTGGGTAGCGGTTCTCGTTGAAATAGAAGAGTTCGACTTGGCTTTTGAGCCCCTCGAGATTCAGGCAAGTCGTCTTGATCTTGCCCGCTGCGGCCTGCCCTGTCACCTTGGGGATCACGAACACGGCGATCGTCCCGAGGAGGATCAGCACCAGCATGATCTCGACCAGCGTGAATCCCGCGCGCGCCTGTCTCATGGTAACCTCCTCTTTGAGCATTATATCCTAAAGCGGCAACTCGCTGATTTGCATGATCGGTTGGACGATCGAGAAGACGACGAATCCGACGACTCCTGCCATGATGACGAGCATGATCGGCTCCAAAAGCGACGTGAACTTCTGCAACGCCAGCTCCACCTCTTCTTCGTAGGCCTCTGAGATCGTCTGCAGGATCTCTTCCAATTGTCCCGACTCCTCGCCGATCGCGATCATGTAGCTCACGACAGGGGGGAAGATGCCGCTCCGGCGCAGGGGGGTCGAGATGTCCTCTCCCTCGACGATCTTATTGGCGACGCTGTCCAGAGTTTTCGCCAGGAGGGCGTTGTCGACGATGTCGCGCGTGATCCGGATCGCCTCGACCGCTGGGATCCCGCTTTTAAGAAGCGTCGAGAGTGTCGTCGCGAAGCGGGAGACCGATTGCTTTTTCAAGATGGGTCCCACGAGCGGAAGTCGGATCTTGTAGGTATCCCAGGCGAGCTTCCCCGCGGGGCGTTTGAGGGCCGCCTGGAACGCGACGAACAGCGCGATCGCGGCGGCGCCGATCACCCACCAGCCGGCGCGGAACAGTTCGCTTGCGCGAATCAGGAATGTTGTCGTCAGTGGAAGGTCTTGGCTCTGCGAGCGTATGACTTCCGTCAGGGTGGGAATCACCTTCCCCATCATGAAGGAGACAACGCCGATGGAGACGGCCGCCAGGACGGCCGGATACGCCAATGCCGCCGACACTTTGTTGCGCAAGGCGTGCTGGCGGCGCGTGAAATCGGCGAGATCTTTCAAGACTCCGTCCAAGTTTCCGCTCGCCTCCCCGGCGCGGACCATGTTGATGTAGAGATTTCCGAAGAGGTCGGGGTGGTCCGCCAGGGCCTCGGCGAACGACGCGCCCGACTTGATCCGCTCGCGGATCTGGCGGAAGACCTTCTCGGTCTCGGGGTCGCCGCATTGCTCGATCAGGGCTGTCAGCGATTCGACGACCGGGATGCCGGCTTTCATGAGGGTGGCGAGCTGGCGCGTCAGGAGCGGCAGGTCCTTGAGGTAGAAGGTGTCCTGCAGGTCGCGCGCCGGATGGTCGG
>SBBH01000009.1 GCA_005239795.1 Planctomycetales bacterium | reverse complement strand
TCGGGGGAGTGGTCGGGGGGGTGTTTTGTGTGACGATCCTTCTCGAGGTGTTGCGGGGCGCCGGAACCTGGCGGATGCTCTTTTTCGGGGGGATGCTCGCAGCCCTCATGGTGTGGCGTTCCCAGGGGCTCTCTGGGAAGAACGCGGGGAAAGCGTCGTGAGCGCGCTTCTGTCGGTCGAAAATCTCTCGATGCGATTCGGCGGCGTGCAAGCTGTGAGCGGCGTGTCGTTTTCCGTGTCTGAGCGGAGCGTCATGAGCATCATCGGTCCCAACGGCGCCGGCAAGACCACGCTCTTCAACTGTCTTTCGGGGATCTACCTCCCGACGGCAGGGCGGATCGTCTTCGCGGGCGAAGAGATCACGTCGCTGGCTGACCATGCGGTGAGCGCCCGGGGGATCGGCCGGACCTTTCAAAACATCCGGCTTTTCGGACGGATGACGGTTTTCGAGAACGTCCTCGTCGGGGGGCATGTCCGCTCGCACGCAGGTGTTCTGGGGGGACTCTGGCCAGGACCCTCTGTGCGCGAGGAGGAAAAACGGCTTGCCGAGATGGCCCGGGAGAGCCTTGAGTTCGTGGGTCTTTCTGATCGCTCGGAGGATCTCGCCTCGACCTTGCCCTACGGCCAGCAGCGCCGGCTTGAAATCGCACGAGCGCTCGTCTCCGGGCCCCGGTTATTGCTTCTGGACGAGCCTGCGGCGGGGATGAACCCGACCGAGGCGGCCGCGGTGATCGTCCTCGTGGGGAAGATCCGCGCGCGCGGAGTCACGGTGCTGGTGATTGAACACCATATGAAGGTTGTCATGGAGATTTCAGATCGGATCTCGGTCCTGGATCACGGCGAGAAGATCGCCGAAGGGTCTCCAGAAGAGATCCGCCGTGACGAGCGCGTGATCGCGGCGTATCTGGGAAAGGAGCCTGTGCGATGAAGGCGGGGCCTCTTTTGGAGCTCGTGGACGTGCGAGTCGGTTACGGCGCCGTCGAAGTCCTGAAGGGAATCTCGCTCAGGGTGGGGTCCGGGGAGATCGTCGCGATCCTGGGCGCCAACGGCGCCGGAAAATCGACCGCGATGCACACCGTGGCCGGCGCCCTTTCCATCCGCGCTGGATCGCTCCTCTTTGCCGGGGAATCGTATACGGGTGAGCCGGCCCACGCAGTGGTCGCGCGCGGCATCTCCTTGGTGCCCGAGGGGCGCCGCATCTTCCCAAGGCTGACGGTCCGGGAAAATCTCGCGATGGGCGCGTTCCTGCGCCCGGGGCCCGACGCCGCAGACCGTCTGGAGGAAATGTTCTCGCTTTTCCCCATCCTCCGGGAGCGAACCTCCCAGCCGGGAGGAACCCTTTCCGGGGGAGAGCAACAGATGCTGGCCATCGCGCGGGGTCTTATGTCCCGGCCGAGGCTGCTTCTTTTGGACGAGCCATCGTTGGGCTTGGCGCCCCTTTTTGTTGCGAAGGTCGCCGAGACACTCCGCGCGATCCGCGCGCAAGGGACAACAGTCCTCCTTGTCGAACAGAACGCCCAGATGGCCTTGGACCTTGCGGATCAGGCGTATGTGCTCGAGGTTGGCCGGATCGCGCTTTCAGGGCCGGGCGCGGTCCTCCGGAAAGATTCCCGCGTCCAGGACGCCTACTTGGGGGGGTGATCATGAGCGAAGACTCGCCTCGCCCCATTGGGGAGCACCTCGAAGAGCTGCGTTCGCGCCTCATCGTTTGCCTGGGGGCGGTGGGTGCGGCGAGCCTCTTCTCTTTCGTGTGGGCGCGTGAGATCGTCGCTTGGCTCTCCCAACCCGTTGAAGAGGCCGTCCGGTGCGCTGGGATGACGCTGACGCTGGCCGCCACGAGTCCCGTCGAGGTATTTTGGGTCGCGTTTAAGGCAGCGATCCTGGTGGGCCTGGGCGCGGCCTTTCCAGTCATTCTCTACGAAGTGTTCCGTTTTGCCCACGCGGGGCTTCGCCCCGGGGAGCGGCGGCTCTTGTACCCCTTCCTGGGGGTAGGGGCGGCGCTTTTCTACGCCGGCGCAGGGCTCGCCTACCGCTTTTTGATGCCTTGGATGTTTGGGATTTTTTTAGCGAGCCAACGGGAATTCGGAGTTACGCCGCTCTGGACGATCGAGAACACCCTGACTGTCGAGGTCCTCATGCTGCTCGCGTGCGGTCTCTTATCGGAGATCCCGCTTGCGATGGCGGTCTTGGGAAAACTTGGCATCTTGACGCCGGCGTTCTTCCGAGGGAAATGGCGGATCGTCATCTTTTTGAGCGCGGCCCTTTCCGCCTGGATCACGCCGACCGGGGATCCCTTTACCATGCTCGCGGTGACGGTCCTGCTTTTGGCGTTCGTCGGTGTCGGCTGGTTGAGTCTCTGGATTTTCGCGAAATGCTAAACTTCGCTCATTGAAAAATCGGGCTAACTCTTATTGCCACCAAGATAACTCATGACCGGCTTTCGTAGCTTTTGCATTGCCAAGTGGTTGCCGATGAAGCCCATGGAAATGGAGGGACTCCATGGGC
>SBBH01000039.1 GCA_005239795.1 Planctomycetales bacterium | reverse complement strand
CTATGGACAGGGGTTTTCAGGGGGAGGGGGCTCTGCCGCCTCGGGAGGAATCGCCACAACTGTCACATTTGGAGGAATCCCCGCCACAGAGGTGAAGGTGGTTGATGAAAATACGATCCAGGCGGTGACGCCGGCCTGCCAGCGCTCCCGGATCTCTCTCAGCCAGCCTTACAAATCCGCCGATGTCACGGTGACCACACCGAACAGCACGGCAACGCTGAAGGACGGTTTTACGTATCGAAAATAAGTACGCTGGAAAGAAGCGCGAGAAAAACCAGCGGCCTGCGCTTTTTTAGGCGCAGGCCGCTGTCGTTTTCGGCTATAGCCAAACCCCAAACGATCCCCTACGCCTCTGCCCCCGCCTTGGTCGAGACCACCTCTATGAGGACGTAGGCGACGAGCGCCCCCAGCGCCAGCACGGCGACCGCGGCCGTGGGGGAGAAGCGGGTGAAATGGCTCCCCGCCCCCATGCAGAAGAGCATCGGCATCGATAGATACGTGTTCGTGCGCGAGGCGAGGAACGCCCTGCGGATAACGCCCGCGTCGACGGCGGGGCCGGCCCCCTTGACGCCGGCGATCACCTTCTTCTGGATCGGCCAGATGATAAACCAGACGTTGAACCACATGATCGAGCCCAAGAGCGCCCCCAAGCTGATCCACTTCCCCCACGCCGTGTCCAAGAGCGAGCTCATCGGCAGGCCGTCCACCCTATGGAGTTTGTAGAAGAGATAGACCCACCCCGACAGGAACGTGAACATCGCCCCCCACCGGAACCACCAAAGGGCCCTCGGCATGAGCTGGGGCACCACCTTCTTTTTCGTGTCGGCGTCCATCGTCTTGGCGAACGGAACGTTCACGAAATTGAAGAAATAGAGATGCCCGATCCATGTCACCCCCGCGATGAAATGGATCCACCGCAGCATCATCAGAGCCAGTTGGTTGTCGATCGTCGGCATGGTCGCCTCCTTCCGTTGAACACAACGCGTTGACGAGCCTTGTCTTTATTTTCTAGCCGCCCCGCCGCGGGCCGTCAATACTATTTGGGGCTCCCTCTCGCTCCCCCCGGCTGCCGCTTTCCCGATACACTGGCGCGATGCATCCGGTCCTGGAGGATTTCTCGCGCGGGGGGCGGCTTCTCCTCGACGGCGCGATGGGCTCAGAGCTTGAGCGCCGCGGCGTTTTGATGCCGCTCCCCCTCTGGTCGGCGGCGGCGCTCGAAACCCACCCCGATGTCGTCGGCTGGGTCCACGCGGAATACGCCGCCGCCGGGTGCCGCGTCTTGACCGCCAACACGTTCCGCACCACGGCGCGCACTGCCGTCCAGACGGGCCGCGGCGCCAACTGGGCCAAGACCCTGACGCGGCGCGCGGTGGATCTGGCGCGCCGCGCGGCCGCGCAAACACTCGGCGCGCCCCCTATCGCCGTGGCCGGCGCGATGGCCCCCCTCGAAGACTGCTACCACCCCGACCGGGCGCCGCCCAGGGATGTCGCCGAAGAAGAGCACGCCGCGCAAGCACAGATCCTCGCCGACGCTGGAGCAGATCTCCTCCTGATCGAGACCATGAACACCGTGGGTGAGGCCCGCGCGGCCTTGGCCGGGGCCCGGCGGGCCTGCCAGCTGCCGGTCTGGGTGAGCCTGATCCCAGGACCGGGGTTGACGCTTCTGGACGGGACGGCGCTCCCCAAGGCTCTAGAAACGGTCGCCGCCGACGGCCCCGACGCGCTTCTCCTCAACTGCCTTCCGGCCGACTATGCCACAGAATGCCTGCCGCTTTTTTCCCGCCTGACGATCCCCTGGGGCTTTTATGCCAACGCCAGCCGCCTGCCGGGCGCCATCTTTAACCTCTGGGACGACATCCCCCCCGCCAACTACGCCCGGCACGGAGCCTTGTGGCTTTCCGCGGGCGCCCAGATCGTGGGCGGCTGTTGCGGGACGACCCCCGCCCACATGGCGGCGCTCGCTCCCCGTTTTTCCCTTGAAAGCCCGAGTAAAGGAGATATAAATATCCGCTGAGCAGGGCGCCGGCGTTCGGCGCCAGGGTTTGTTGGAAAGGAGCGGTTGATATGGCGCAAGGCGCTGTGAAGTGGTTTAACGATCAGAAGGGGTATGGGTTCATTGCACAGGACGGTGGACCGGACGTCTTCGTGCACCATTCCGCAATCCTCGGGGAGGGGTTCAAAAGCCTCAAGGAAGGAGAGCGGGTGGAGTTCGACGTGATCCAGGGCGAGAAGGGGCCCAAGGCTCAGAACGTCAAGAAGATCGGTTGATTTCCTCTTAAACCGGAACTTCGCGGGGCCAGGCTTCTTGAGCTTGGCCCCGTTTCTTAACGATCAAAAAGGGATTCCAAGAGATCGCGCGCGCGGCGGCGGTCCTTGTCATCCCCAGGCGAGATCGTCGCCAAATACAAGCTATGGCGGGCCTCATCGATCTTCCCCATCTTGAGATACCCTTCCCCCATGACCGCATAGGCGCCGGCGTCGGGTCCGCGCTCGACGAGCGCCTGTTCGCCCCATGCCACCGCAGCGTCGTAGTGGCGCCCCTCGGTCAGCTCGGTCCGTGCCTCCCAGATGTCGTCGTACGGCTCGACGGCGTTCTCTTGGATGACCTGACGTTTCGGAAGAGACAAAAACCCCAAAAACGCAAACTGGAGAAGCATGGCAACCGCGGAGGCCGCCAGGAAAGTCCCGAGAGGCCCCCGGGCACTCCGGCGATACTGGCCCTGCCGGGGCCTTGCCTCGATAAGATCCTGTTCCAGGAGCATCGTTCTTCTATCCTAGCCTTCCCCGGCACTTGGTCAACGGGCTATTTCCGCGAGTTTCCCCAGTTTGTGCACAGATCCCTGCTCATGCCAAAGTGGCGTGATTCTATACCGGCTGGTTCCATAATAGGAGAAACCTTCCAGCCT
>SBBH01000051.1 GCA_005239795.1 Planctomycetales bacterium | reverse complement strand
TTCATCGGCCAGGCCCGCTCCCTTCCGTGCGGCAGCGGCCCCCTTCTTTGGGCCGCCCTCCTGGCGGGCCTGGGGATCGTGGCAGGGGCCTGCCGGAAGCGGCGCCGCTAGAGAACCCTCTGTGCGCATGACCCGCGCTTCAAAAAGATCCTCAAAAAAGTCTTGAATATGAGACTAAGTCTCAGTATCAACAATCCGTGGAAACGCCCCGGCAGGCCTTCGAAGCCTTCCTGCGTCAGAAGCACCTCAAGCTCACGCAGCCGAGGCTGTCAGTCCTGGACACGGCCCTGGCGGCCCGGCGCCACTTCGAGCCCGAAGAGCTCGTCGCCGATTTGCGCGCCAAGGCCGTCTCGCGCGCCACCGTCTACCGGACGCTCGCGTTGCTTCTTGAGAGCGGCCTCCTGAAGGAGGTCATCGAGACGAACGGCCACCGGATCTACGAGCCGATGCACGGCCTCCCCCACCACGACCACCTCGTCTGCCTGGAGTGCGGGAAGATCATCGAGTTCGTAAATCCCCGCATCGAGGCCCTGCAGGAAGCGGTCTGCCGCCGTTTCGACTTCCGGATCGTCTCGCACCTGCACCAGATCATGGGGTACTGCCGGAAGTGCCAAAGGAAAAATGCCGTGGCGCCCAGGAGGCCGGCGTGACACGGCCCAAACTCATTGCAGACGACCGAGGGGCGCGCGCAACGCCGCGCCCAACCCCAAGGCCTGCGGAAAGGAGGCGTTGATGTCAGGGAAGAATCGATGGGGATCGTTGGGGATGGCCGTTCTCCTTTGGACGGGAACGCCGGCGCACGCCGACACGGAGAAGGAGCTGGAGGATCTGCGCCAGCGCGTCGAGAAGCTCGAGCGCGAGAAAGGAAAACCTTCCTTCGGCAGCGACAAGCTCCGCTTCTTCGGCTACGGCGAGGCGCACTGGAACAACCCGAAGACCGGCACCATGGCTCAGCAGGACCCCGCTCAGGGGGATTTCCACCGCCTGGTCCTGGGATGGGGATACGAATTCGCCGACTGGGTGCGCCTGGAAACGGAGGTCGAGTTCGAACACGCAGGGGGCACCCTGGAGCTCGAGTACGCCGCCCTCGATTTCGACCTCTCCGACCATCTGACGGCGACGACGGGGGCGCTCCTCGTCCCGCTCGGAATGCTGAACGAATACCACGAGCCCACCCTCTTTTGGAGCGTCGAACGCCCCGAGGTGGAGCGGGTCGTGATCCCCACTACCTGGCAGGAACTGGGTTTTGGCATCAAGACACGCTTCCTCGAAGAACGCTTAAAATACCGCGCCTACATTGTCCAGGCGGTCGATGCCGGGAAGTTCTCGGGCGCAACCGGCATCCGCGGCGGACGGGGCCTGGGGGGACGGCAGACGAACGCCTCGGACTTCGCCTTCGTCCACCGCGCGGAGTACGCCCCCGACGTGGGAGGGGATTTTGATCTCGACCTGGGGGCCTCCCATTACCTTGCCCCCGAGGCGAACCATGAGCAACGCGACACGCAAGGGGTGGGCGTCCGGATGTACGAGGCGGACGCGCGCGTCAGGACCCTGGGGTTCGACCTGCGCGGGACGTACGCCCTCGCCGACCTCGCCGACGCCGGCGAGCTCAACCGCGCCCTACGCACGAGCCAAAGCGGCACGATCGGGAGCCAGATCAGTGGCTGGTATGTCGACCTGGGGTACCACCTCCTGCCACTTTTCATCGATAAGCCGGATCAGGACCTGGTGCTCTTCGTGCGCAACGAGTGGATGGACTTGAACGACGACACGCAGGAACAGAGCCTCAAGAACGACGCCCGGGAGGTGAAGATCGTCACGACGGGCGTCGCCTATTTCCCCGTGAAGAACGTGGCCTTGAAGGGGGATGTGGAGCATTGGGACGACCGCGTCCAGGACAAACTGACACGGGTCAATCTGGGGGTCGCATTCACATTTTGAATCCGAGGGAGATTTCCGTCATGCGTGGAATGAGAATCCTGTTCGCAGGGGTCGTCCTGCTAGCCCCCGCGCACGCCAAGCGCTATCTCGCGGACGCCGAGGCGCTCGCCAAAGCGTTCCCTGAGGCGACAGCGTTCACTGCAGAAGAAAAGACGCTTTCGGCCGAGGCCGCCCGCGACGCTGCCAGGCGTCTCGGCTCCCCCGTCCCGGAAGGCCCCTGGACGGTCCACACCGCCAAAAAGGAAAACGAGACGCTCGGCTGGGCGTTCTTTGTCGACGAGATCGGCAAGACGATGCCGATCACGCTTCTGGTGGGCGTGAGCGCCGACGGACGTGTCGCGGGAGTGGAGCTGGTCGAGTTCCGAGAGTCCCGCGGCGACGGGATCGCGCGAACCTCGTTTCGCGAGCAGTTCAAGGGGAAGACCTTGGCCGACCCCCTAAAAATCAGCCGCGACATCCGCTCGGTCACCTCCTCCACGATGTCGGCGGAAGCGACGTGCCTGGCGGTCCGCAAGGCGCTCGTCCTCGCGGAAGCGCTCCGCCTGAATGCGCCGTCCCAGGCCGGTGGTAGCCGCGAATATAAGAAAACCGCATACCAGATGGGGACCGATGTCGAAGTGATGCTCGTCACCGACGATCCGGCCAAGGCAGAGTTCCTATTCGAACAGGCATTCGGGATCTTCACACGGGTCGAGTCTCAAGCGAGCCATTTCCTGCCCGAAAGTGACCTCTCACGCCTCAACCGACAGGCCGGCCCGTGGTTTACGTTCCCCCCGACGGGGAGACACGCCGTGCCAGAATGCCTGGAACAGGCGCGCCGGTGGTCCGAGAAGACCGCGGGCGCCTTCGACGTGACCGCCGCGCCCTTGGTCGCCCTCTGGGGATTCGGCGCCTGGCCGGGAGAGAATCGCGTCCCCTCAGAGGAAGAGATCCGCTTAGCGCTCTCGCACGTCGGCTGGGAGAAGGTCGAGCTGAGAACAGAGCCTGATTCCCAGCTCCACGCGCCGCCCTGGCAGGCCCGGATCCCTCCAGGCACTCAGATCACCCTCGGGGGGATCGCGGCGGGGTATGCCATCGACCGCGTCGTGGAGGAATTCAGGGCGCGCGGCGTCGCGCAGGCCGTCGTCAACGCCGGCGGGGACCTCTACGTCCTAAGCGGTCCCGTCCAAGAGGAGGCCGCCTGGATCGGCATACGCCATCCCCGCGACAAGTCAAAACTTGCCGGCGCGGTCCATCTCCGAGACGGCGCCATCGCCACCTCCGGGGACGCCGAGAAATTCTTCGAGGCAGACGGAAAACGTTATTCGCACATTCTCGACCCGCGCACGGGACGCCCCGTCCCCTGGCAGGGATCCGTCACCGTCGTCGCTCCCACCGCGACCGACGCGGACGCACTCTCGACAGCGCTCTATGTCCTGGGACCCCAGCAGGGGACGGCGCTGGTCGATGCGCTCGGCCCGGATTACGCCGCCATTTTCCTGGAGGCGCGCCCCGACGGGACGCTTCATCCCTCGCTCACCGCGAGGATGAAACCCCTCTACCGCGAAAAAAACAAATGACCTCCTCTCTAGCCAGCTGGCCGGCCCCCCTGCGTCTTTCGGCGCTTCTTTTTACCCTGAGCCTGTGCCTCGGTTACGGCGCCGCGCTCCTCAACATCCATGACAAGGCCACGGACTCCGGAGCCCATCCCTTCACAGTCCAAGGGACGATCACGCGCTACCGCGGCGAGAACTGGACCGACGGCGCGCCCGGCGAAGGAGCGATGAGCTACAGCCACCTCGTCGACCTGACGCACGTCCACGCCTTCTCAATGCCGATCCTCTTCTTCCTCCTGGGGGGGCTTTTTGCCCTCTCCTCTTGCCCTGAGGGGGTCAAGCGCTTTGTCATCGCCACCGCCTTCACCGATCTCTGGCTCAACATGGGGGCGCTCTGGGGAATCCGCTTCTCGAGCGCGCCCCGCCTCTGGGCGGGAGCCCTCTTCCTCTCCGGGATCGTTATGGGCTTGTGCTTTATCTCGATGGCCTGTTTCGTTCTGCGGAACTTGGCCAGGAACACCTCTAAATGAACGATCTCTCTTCTCTCCCTCCTTCCCCTTCTCCCTTCTGCCCTCTCCCCGCCGCCTCGGCCACGCCGCTCCCCGAGCTTCCGATCGGGACTTGGGGCCAGATCGAAGGGATCTGCGGCGACGACGAAACCTGCCAGCGGCTCGTGGAGATGGGGTTCACGCCCGGGGAATGGGTGCGCCTGGTGACCGCGGCGCCGCTGGAAGGAGCCTTGGCCATCAACCTGCGCGGGACGACCTTCGCCCTGCGCCGGGCGGAGGCGCACTGCATCCGCATGAAAGGATGCACATGAGAAAATCCAAAATCCCAACTTCCAGATCCCAAAGAAATCCCGATTCACAAAGTGCTTGGAGAAACGGCTCAGGCACTGCTGTTGGTGGTCGGGATTTGGGGTTTGGAATTTTATTCGGATTTAGGGTTTGGGGTTTGGGGTTTCCCGCATGAGTGCCCCCATCTCAACAAAAGCGCCTTTGGTGGTTCTTGTTGGCCAACCGAATGCGGGTAAGACCTCGCTCTTCAATGCCCTGACCGGCGCGCGCTACCACACGGCGAACTATCCGGGCGTCACCGTGAGCTATGCCGAGGGGAAGCTCGGCCTGGCCCGCGGCGCCAGCGCGCGCCTCGTGGACGTGCCGGGCCTGGCGAGCCTCGCGGGGCGCTCCCCCGACGAAGAGATCACCGTGCGCACACTTTTCGGCGCCGGGTCGCAGGAGATTCCCGACCTCGTCGTCCTCGTGGTCGACGCGACACAACTCGCGCGCCATCTGTATCTGGCGTTTCAGCTCAGGGACGCGGGCTTCCGCATGGTGCTCGCCGTCACGATGACGGACCTCCTCGCGCGGCGGGACCTTCGCTTCTCGGCCGAGGCGCTCTCAGAAGGGATCGCACTTCCGGTCGTCTGCGTGCATGGCCGCACGGGCGAGGGGAAAGAGAAGCTCTTCGCCGCGATCGAGCAGGATCTCTCGCGCCCGGCCGGGGCTGTCGCGCGCCCCCCGGCCCCTTCGTTTTCGCGCGTGACGGCGCTCTACCGCGAGGCGGAACGGCTCGAGCGCGCCTCCCTCACGCGCGCCGACGGCAGAAGCGCCCCCCCGGTGCTCCTGCGCCGCTCAGACCGGATCACCGAAAGGCTCGACCGCCTTTTTCTGAACCCGGTCCTGGGTTTTGTCATTTTTCTGGCGATCATGTCGGGGCTCTTCACGTCGATCTTCTGGCTGGCGAGCCCCGCTATGGACGCCATCGATGCCCTGTTCGCCGTGGCCGTCAACGGGATCCAGGCGGCCCTCCCCGCGTCGTGGTTCACGCGGCTGGCGGCCGAGGGGGTCGTGGGCGGCGTCGGGGCGGTGGTGGTCTTCCTGCCGCAGATCGTGATCCTCTTCCTCTGGATGGGGTTCCTAGAAGACTCAGGATACTTGGCGCGCGGCGCGATGATCGTCGACAGACCCCTCTCGGCGGTGGGGCTTTCGGGACGCGCTTTCGTTCCGCTCCTTTCGGGGTTCGCCTGCGCGATCCCCGGGATGATGGCGACGCGCACGATCCCCTGCCGCAAGGAAAGGGTTCTCGCGCTTTTCGCGATGCCCCTCATGACCTGCAGCGCGCGGCTTCCCGTTTACGGCCTGATCCTCGCGTTCCTGACGCCCCCCGAGAAACCGTGGATCGGAGGGCTCTGCCTCACCGGGCTCTACGTGGGAGGGCTCTTCATGGGGCTTCTTGCCGCCGGCATCTATGGGTGCCTCATGAAAAGCCCCGAGCGGCCCTCCCTCTTCCTCGAGCTTCCCGCCTACCGCCGGCCGCGCCTGCGCGTCGTCGCGCGCACCACACTCCACAAGACCGCCTCCTACGTGAAACGCGCCGGGGGCCCGATCGTCTGGATCGCGCTAGGGCTGTGGACCCTGACCCATTTTCCTCCCGCCCCCCCCGGGACCGGGCCGGCCGAAGAGATCGGTCGCTCCTGGGGAGGGGCGCTCGGCCGCGTCCTCGAGCCCGTCATGGAGCTGATGGGCCTGGACTGGCGTGCCGGGGTGGCGATGATCTCGGGGTTCGCCGCGCGGGAGGTGTTCCCCGGGGCCCTGGCGATCATGTTCCATGTCGAGGGGGGAGAAGGGGCGGGGATCGATTCCCAGCTTTCCATGATGCGTACGGCCGCACACCCCGACGGGACGCCGCTCTTCACGGCCGCCTCGTCGGCGGGCCTCATCGTTTTCTTCGCGCTGGCCCTGCAGTGCATGGCGACCGTGGCCGTCGCCGCCAAGGCCATCGCCCAATCGGGCGTTCGCGTCCTAGGCGCCAATTGCTACGTTGGCCCTCAGGCGATGCTGAAC
>SBBH01000177.1 GCA_005239795.1 Planctomycetales bacterium | reverse complement strand
CCGGTGCCAACGGCGGCGACGGCTGTGTGGCCGCGCGGACTCTCGCCAACTGGAAGGCGGACGTCACCGTCTGGCTCGTTGGGCGCACCAAGACGATGGCCGATCCGGACGCCGCCCATGCCTTGCACGCCGTCGAGCGGATGGGGATCCCCCTGACGCACCTGTCGACGCCGCACGGCGTGGCGCGGGCTGTCAGCGAAATCCGCGGCGCTGCCTGCATCATCGACGCCATCTTGGGGACGGGGCTTTCCGCGATGGCCGGGCGCGTGCGCGAGCCGGCCGCGTCCCTGATCCGCGAGGTGAATGCCTTGGGATGCTCCATCGTCGCGGTCGATATTCCGTCGGGCCTCGACGCCAATACGGGACAAAAGATCGGCAATGCGGTGACGGCGACGCTCACGGTGGCGATGGGACTTCCTAAAAAGGGATTTTTTTTGGCCGATGGCCCGCGGTGCACGGGGAAGGTGGTGGTGGCGGATCTGGGGTACCCCCGGGTGATTCTGGAAGAACCTCAAGGGACGCATCTGGCGGGCCGCATCAAAACAGCCCCGTCCGAGAAAGAAAAAAAAGAGGAGGAGACGCGATGAAGTATTTGACGAGGATGTTTTTGGCGGCGATCATCCTGGCGGCGACTCTCCCGGCGGGCTGGGCGAGGCCCTGTCCGGAGTGCAGCACGGAGGTGGCCGAGTCCAGCCGTTTCTGTCCGGCTTGCGGCAAGAAGTTCACGACGTCCAAAACCTGCGCCGAATGTAGCGCGATCGCCTTTGCGGAAGCGCGCTTTTGCAGCGGGTGCGGTTCCCGGTTCCCGTTTGCGCTCGAGGATGAGGAGCGGCTCGTGGCCGAGGCGGCCAAGTCCCGCAAGGCCTATCTCGAGACTTTGCGCAAACTCGCTACCCTGTATAAGGAACTCGGCCTCCCCGAGAAGGCGGTTCTGGCGGAGGAAGAGACGGGCGCGGTGGAGCGGAGCATCCGGATCCTGGCACCGGCGGCGGCCCCGGGGGCGCATGGGGCGTCGGCCGGCCCTGCCCTCGTCTTGGAAAGCATTGAGGCGGCAGACGCCCTCTACACCGAAGCGGAATCGCTTCGGAAATCCCCGAACCTCTTCCGCCGCAAGGAGTACCTCCGCAAGGCGCTCGAGCTCTACGAGAAGGTCATTCTTAAATATCCTGTCAGCGACAAGGTGGATGACTGCGCCTACCGGATGGGAGAGATTTACGGGAGCCCTTTTTTCGAGTCGTACGAGAAGGCCCTGCGCTGCTACGAGAAATGCGTGACGTGGAACCCCGCCACCGATTTCGACGCGCGCTACCGCGCCGCCGAGATCGCCGACTACCGGCTCTCCGACGCCTCGGCGGCGATCCGCTGGTATCAGCTCGCGGCCGAGAGCGACCCGGTCCCCGACAACCGCAAGGCGGCGGAATCGAGGCTCCGCAAGCTCCAGACGAAATCCAAGGAGTAAGGCGCCGCGCGGAAATAATTTCTATGTTTGAGGGGTCACAGGGTCAAGGGAGAGTTCACGGGTCACGCAGGTGGCTCGCGGCGGCGGGGTTTCTGCTGGCAGCGTTCCCCGCCTGCCGCGCGGGAAACAGGGCCGCTCCGGCCGCTCCTTCGACGGATATCCCAGCGCTTGTACGCCAACTCGGTGCTGCGCGTCTCGAGGCGCGCTGGGAGGCGCGCGAGGCGCTCCTGGCTTTGGACGAGGCGGCCTGTCCCCATCTCGAAAAGGCTCTCGCCGATCCGGACCTTCACGTGGCCGAGTCCGCCCGGGAGCTTTTCGCAGAGCTCCGATCCTTTGCGGCCCAGCTCGCCCGTTGGGGCCGCGCAGGGCGGGCCGGAGCGCTCGCGGGGGAGCGCTACTTCGTGGGATATGAGGACGGCCAGCCGCGCCGTTTCGTGCGGCTGGCGCTCTGGGAGGCACGCGTGGGCCCAGAGGCCGGACTGCTCTTCGATTTTGCGGAGTACGCCCGGGGGGAGGACGCTGTCCGCTTTCAGGGGTTTTTGCGGGGAGATCTGGCGCTTCGTTTCTGCGAGGCCTCGTGCGGGGAGCCCGGCCGCGCAGGCGCGAAGGAAGGAAAAGCCAGGTGGCGGTTCGAGGCGGCCCCGGCGCGCGTTTTTCATCCGCAGTTTTTGGTCTGGGTCGTTCCCTTCTGGCAGTTTGCGATTGGCCGGGAAACCCTGGCCGTGGAAATCCTCGACTTGGGGGGGCCCTTCGCCGAGGAGTTTTTGGTCCTGCTCGAAAAACGTCCCGCTGAGGAGGTGTCCCACCCCGCGGGAGCCCGGCGCGGCGAGTCGGTCTGGCTGTCATCTGAGCACAAAGGTCTCGACTTCGGGATGGGGGTCTGGTGGGACGAAGAAAAACAGCTCATCCGGGTGGAGATCGACCGCGTCCTCTATTATCCCGTCTCGCGCGACGAGGCCCTGAAGGTTGCCGGGGGGATATCATGGTGGGAATGACGCGCTTAAGAGGCCGCGCAGAAATAACGGGTCCAGTTATTTTCGCACGAATCCTCAGGATTGTATGCGGGGTCTTCGCACTCCTGGCGCTTGGGGTCGCCGCAGAGGCGGAGCGCCCCTGGACGGTCCAGATCGCGGCCTCCGACAAGGTGGTGCTTGTGGGAACGATCTATCCCGCGGCCGGTACCCTTGAGAAGGCGCCCGTGGTCCTCTTCGTTCATGGTTGGGGGCGCGACCGCGGCGACTGGGACGCCCACGCGCGGGGGTTCGGCCGGGCCGGTGTCCTGGCGATGGCGCTTGACCTGCGCGGGCATGGCGAAAGCGTCAGACGGCGGACGCGTCTGGCCGACGAGTCGGTGCTTTTTTCAAGGTTGACGGAATTCGATGAAGCGCTGATGGTCGACGATCTTCTTTTGGCGATCGACTACCTGGGGCGCCACGCCGGAGCCGATCCGGCGAGGGTTGTTCTCGTCGGGGCGGATCTGGGGGCGAATCTCGCCCTGAAGGCCGCCTGCCGGCACGGAAGCCTCAAAGGCGCGGTGCTCCTCTCGCCTCGCTGGCAGATCCGTTCGGTCGGGATCCGGGAGGATCTTGCGAGGGGCGCGCGGCTGCCGCTTTTGGTCGTGGGTGGCGAGAAAGAACCCGCGTTTGACGACGTGCGACAGATCGCGCAGGCTCTGGGCGGCCCCGGGACGTCGAGTGAGTCTTTTTTCGTTCCGGAGGAGTCCGCGGGCGGCGCGCGTCTCCTGGGAATTCCTCCGGGGAACGATCGGGTGCTGGCCTGGATCCTGGAGCGGTTGGCGCCCTGAGAAACGAAAACTTGTGGTCGTGAAAGTGCGCGCTTTTTGTTTTTCGTTGTCGTTTGGTGCTTGGGATTTGGTATTTATCAATGATGCGGTGTCTGGTCACGGGTGGGGCCGGTTTCATCGGCGGGCATCTGGTGGCGGCCCTTGTGGCCCGCGGCGATGCGGTGCGGGTCCTGGACGATTTTTCCACGGGGAGATTGGAGAATCTTGCCGGGAGCGCCGACCGCGTCGAGATCATACGGGGCGACGTCCGCGACCCTGAGGTCTGTGCACGGGCCGTGGCGGGCACAGAGGTCGTCTTCCATTTGGCGGCTCTTCCTTCGGTTCCCAAGTCGATCGAGGACCCGGTGCTCTCTGTGTCCGTCAACGAGATCGGGACCGTGACGGCGCTTGAGTGCGCACGGGAAGCCGGCGTCAAACGGTTCGTTTACTCGTCGTCGTCATCAGTCTACGGGGACGATCCGCGGCTCCCCAAGCACGAGTCGCACGCCCCGAGCCCCGTGTCTCCCTACGCCGCGGGGAAATTGGCCGGGGAATACGCCTGCCGGGCGTTTTCGAGCATCTGGCCGGATTTTTCCACCGTGTGCCTGAGATATTTCAATGTGTACGGGCCGCGTCAGGATCCGCACTCCGCCTACGCGGCGGTGATCCCCGCGTTCGTGACCAAGGTGCTCGCCGGACAGTCCCCCGTGATCTACGGGGACGGACAGCAGACGCGCGATTTTACGTTCGTGGAGGATGTCGTGGCCGGGAACCTGGCGGCGGCCGAGGGACGCGTTTCGGAGGGGATCGCATTGAACATCGCCGCGGGGGGGCGCACGTCTCTTCTGGAGCTCCTGGCGGTGATTCAGAAGCTCTGCCGAACGGACTTGAAGCCGATCCACAAACCGGAGCGCCCCGGGGACGTGAAAGACTCCTCGGCAGACGTGGCGTGCGCGAAGGAGCTTTTGGGGTTTCAAGCCTGGACCTCGTTTGAGGAGGGGCTGCGCCGGACAATCGAGTATTACCGGGACAAAACCGTTTAGGCCATTTTCAAAGGTGCGCAGGGGTCCTTTCAGGCGGCTGCTTTTGATGCGGCCTTGTTTGGGGTCGCGGTTGGCGGCATCCGACGCCTCGCGCCCTTTTTCCTTTCTGGACCAGGGACTGCGTCTGTCCCTTTTGGGGGGCACCGGGCCGATAGAAAAGGCCGGCCCGAAGGGACGGCGATACCTCTGGAGGGTGGGCGGGGAATCCTCATGTTTTTTATCCGCACCGGAGATTCACGAGGATGCATGCGCCCCCGGGCGGCTGCTCCCGAGGAAAAGGGGCCGTAGGCGGGCGGGGTGAGAGGGGCGTG